>JBIPND010000124.1:0-7247 GCA_044374015.1 Luteolibacter sp.
ACCGTCTGCAGCCCCAGCCGCGCCGGTCTGCTCAGTGGCCGCTACCAGCAGCGCTTCGGCCACGAATTCAACATCCCGCCGGCCTATAGCGAAACCAACGGCCTCCCTCTAACGGAAATATTGCTGCCCGCCGTGCTCAAACCCGCCGGCTACCGCAGCATCGCTTTGGGAAAATGGCACCTCGGTTATGCGCCGAAGTTCCACCCGATGGAGCGTGGCTTCACCGATTTTTATGGCTTCCTGCAAGGGCAGCGCTCCTATTTTCCGCTGTCGAAACCAACCCGCCTCAACCGGCTGCTGCAGGATCGCGAGCCCGTCGCCGAGGAAAAATTCGACTACATGACCGACCACCTGGCCGCCAAAACCGCAGACTACATCACCAAGCACAAGGCCGATCCGTTTTTCATCTATCTGGCATTCAATGCCACCCACGGACCTAATCACACCACCCCGGCGGATCTCGAAAAGGCCGGTGGCAACAAAATCAAGGCGATGACCATCGCCCTCGACCGCGCGGTCGGCACCGTGCTCGATTCGCTCAAACAGAACGGCGTTCACGACAACACGCTGGTGGTGTTCATCAACGACAACGGTGGAGCGGCCGGACATGACAACGCCCCGTTGCGCGGCAAGAAGAGCCAGACCTGGGAGGGCGGCATCCGCATTCCCTTCGCCGTCCAATGGCCCGCCGCCATCCCCGCCGGCCAGAAGTCCGACGCCCCGGTCATCGCGCTCGACCTCTTCCCCACCGCCATGGCCGCCGCCGGAATCGACAAGTCCCCCGGCAAACCCCTCGACGGTGTGAACCTGCTTCCCCTGATGACCGGTAAAACCAAGGACCGCCCGCACCAAACCCTTTACTGGAAAAGCGGATCCACCTGGGCCGTGCGCGACGGCGATCTGAAACTCGTAGGCGGCAACCCTGACCAGAAAAATGCCGCGCCTGCACTGTTCGATCTATCAAAAGATGCGGCGGAAACGAACAATCTGGCCGTCGAACGCCCGGACGACGTGAAGCGCCTCCGTGCACTCTATCAAACCTGGGCCGCCACCCACCAGCCCACCCCTTGGGGCGGCAGCGGCCAGGACGATGAATCCGCGGAGGGCGGTAATGCCACCCCTGAAACGCGCGTGACCAAACCCGGTCGCAAGAATCCGGCCAAAGTCCGCTGATCACCTCACCCGTGTCCGGCGTTTCCTCCTCCACCCAGTTCCATGAAAAGCATCCTGACCGCCGCGTGGCTCGTTACTCTAGCAGCCACCGCCAACGCCGCTCCACCTAACATCGTCATCATCCTCAGCGATGATATCGGCTACGGCGATTTCGGCTGCTACGGCTCTACCAAAATCCACACCCCTAACATTGATGCCCTGGCCGGTGCCGGCATGCGCTTCACCAACGGCTACGCCACCGCCTCCACCTGCACGCCCACCCGCTATGCCCTCCTGACCGGAAAATACGCCTGGCGGCAGAAAGGCACGGGCATTCTATCAGGAGTCGCCCCGGCACTCATCACGGACGGCACCCCGACGATTGCCTCGATCGCCAAACAAGCCGGATACACCACCGGGGTCGTCGGCAAATGGCATCTCGGCCTCGGCCGGGAAGGCCCCACCGACTACAATACGAAAATCGACTCCGGTCCTAACACCATCGGCTTCGACCATTCGTTCCTCATCCCCGCCACCGGCGACCGCGTGCCTTGCGTCTATCTCGAAAACCACCAGGTGGTGAACTACGATCCGGCCGACCCCATCCGCATCAGTTTCGGAAAAAACACCGACGGCGCGCCGACATGGAAGACCCATCCGCAACTCGTCCGTCCGAGCCATCGCGACCCGGTGCAGGAGATCCGCGCAGGATCCATCGTCAACGGCATCTGCCGGATCGGTTTCATGACCGGCGGCAACTCGGCGCTCTGGCAGGATGACTCGATCGCCGACACGCTGGTTCACCGCGCCAGCTCGTTCATCCGTTCCAACAAGGACAAACCGTTCCTGCTTTATCTATCCACGCACGACGTCCACGCCCCCATCGCGCCAAACCCGCGCTTCCTCGGCACCAGCGGCATGGGCCGCCGCGGCGATACGGTTCAACAATTCGACGGGTGCGTGGGAGCCGTCATGCAAACACTCAAAGACCTCGGATTGGAGGAAAACACCCTGGTGCTGGTGTCCTCCGACAACGGTGGCGACGGAGTCTATCAGGAACAGGAAAGGCAATACTGCCAGAAGCTCAACGGACCGCTGCGCGGCTACAAAGTCACCCCGTATGAAGGCGGCGTGCGCGGACCGTTCATTGTCCGCTGGCCCGCCAAAGTGAAACCCGGATCCACCAATCACCAGATGGTCGCACTGGTCGATTGCCTCGCCACCGTCGCCGCAGTCACCGGCCAGACCCTCGCGGAAAACGCCGGTCCTGACAGCTTCGATCTGCTCCCCACGCTGCTCGATCCATCGAAGGCGGTCCGCGACCACGTGATCACCCAGAGCGGCGTCGCCAGCCACCCGGCCTGCGCCAGGGCTATCCGCGCCGGCAAATGGAAACTGCTCACCCAGCAGGACAAGCCGTCCTTCAAACCCGAACTCTACGATCTGGAAAACGATCCTGCGGAAGCCACCAATCTCGCCGCGCAACATCCGGACCTGGTTGCCAAGCTAACCGAAAAGCTCGCGCAAGCCACCCGCGATGGGAAAACGCGATAGCCCGCCAGGTTGGAGGGAGCGATGAACCGGGGATTCACCTCACGGGCGGTCGCCGAATGAGCCGGGGCGGGCGGATCAATCCAAACGAATCACCGTGGCCACCGGATCCGGGAGCTGGGCGGGCAGTTGGATGAGGGTGCTGTCGCCGTCGGCCTTGATTTCCAGCGCGGCACCGCCGGCCAGCAGCGTGGCCTTGGCCGCCTTGCCCGTGAATGTGAGGGTTCCTCCCTCCGGGCGGCTGAAAAGATGGAGATACTGCGTTTTCCCCTTGGTGGTGAAGACGACGTATTGGCAGCCGGCTTGTTTGGCGAGGCGCGCCCAGTCTTTGGCGAAACCGGGTTTGGGTTGGAACTTCGGCACGGCCTGGGCGGCGTAGGAATAGGTGTCCGCACCCACGGTGTTCTGGATCCACTCAAGACCGCCGCTGTCCGCCACCATTTTGTCGTTCCAACTGCCCGCGAGCCCGGAGTAGAGCCCCCAATGGACGAACATTCCGAAGCGGGCGTCCCGCCACCATTGCATCCGGGCGTCTCTGGCGGCGGCGGATTCCGGTTCGGAGTGGGCGGGGATTGACGAGGCTAACAACATGGCGGCCAGGAATGCGGTGGTTTTCATGATAGAGCGATGAAAGAACGAATGGAACGGCAATTCCTACGTCGGAAACCGCCCGTTTCTTCCAGCGGGTGATCCAGGAAACCGCGATCCAGGCCGCTGCGGGAATCTCCTGATAGAGCCATTCCCTCCGAAACTCCGGAAGGCGATCCATGACAGAACTTCTACTTCATCGGAGCCACAAAAGGCGCTCCGCTCGAAACCATGCTGTGTGGCGGCACGGAAAAGACCGTGCGCGCCCGGCTCGTCTATGGAAAAAACCGCAGCATCGACAGCGAGCCGGTCACATTCCGGAGCACGCCGCCGGACCTTGGTCCGTGGACTCTGACAGAATTGGAACACCACCAATATCCCGTCGCGGCGGAAGTCAAAGACAGCACCATCCTGCTTGTCGGCGAGTCGATGGCGCTGCTCACCCGTGCCATCGACGGAGATTGCACGCTCGTCGCGCGCCTCGCGGACATCACCTCCTCCGCGAAAGCGCCGGACGGTTCCGAACCGGGCGGCAGCGTCTGGCAAGCCGGCATCATCCTGAGAAACGACCTCAACCCCTCACCGGGCGAACCGCTCGGCGGAAACACCACCTACGCCGCCCTGCCCGGCTGCGTGGATGGCACGATCCGCGATTGCGACAGCCTCATGAAAAACGGTGCCGGCAACCAACCCTCCGGAAACCGCGGCAGCCACCAACGCTGGATGAAACTCCAACGCAGCGGCAACGACATCATCAAGTCCCTTTCCGAAGACGGCCAGTCATGGACCGTCAACAAAACCGTCACCCTGCCGAAACTCAATCCCACGATTCACGCCGGATTTTTCATCTACGCGCTGCCCTCCTCGACCCGCCTCCTGCACCACGCCATCTTTGACCACGTCAGTCTCACACCCGGGGCCGTGAAGAATTGATAGACGAACCGCCGGAGCAAACGGGCGTTAGATCGCCGCGCATCAGGATTTGTGAAAATGCCCGGGCCGGAAAGTGGCTGGCGCGTCTCGCGCCAGACCGTTGCAGAGGCGTCCCGCCTCTTGCCTGTCAGATCCGGGCGGGACGCCCGGACAACGGCCTGGAGCGAGACGCTCCAGCTACTTTTCCACAAATCATGGCGCGCGGCGTTAGACCGTATGACCGGCACGGAAGAAACCTTCCGCCTGTGCCGGGCGAAACAAGACCGCCCCCGGCATGGCCGGGGGCGGTTTGAGCGAAACATCAAGTGCCTGGCTGGATGTCAGTTTTCCACACCTTGGACGCGGAAGAAGTCCTTGCCGGCACCGACGGTGAGCGTGACTTGGTAGTAATCGTAGTCGGTTGGAGCACCGGTTTGATCTCCGTCCATGGCGGGAACCGGGCTGACCAAGGTGGTCCAGCCGGAGAGCGTGGCGCTTTGTTGCAGCGTGTAGGTCGCAGCGCTTTCGCGTTGCAGCCAGCGCAGCACCAGGGTTCCAGCGGAGCTGGTCGTGGTCACGAGCGTGCCGTTGCCAACCATAGGATCGGTGCCGAAGAGGAACTCCTGGAGGTTGGTGAAACCGTCATCATCCGCATCCTGGGTGCGCAGGGTCTCGCCGTTGGTGATTTGGGCGGACCACGAATCGTAGCCGTTCGCAGAACCGGTGGTGACGGTGAGAGTGCCGCTGCCGGTGATATAACTGCGCTCGAACTGAGCGCCCGAACCCGTTGCTCCATAGACTCCCGGTGACTCGGGAGTTCCATCGACGATGAGTTCATCGATGGTATCGGTGCTTGCTGTGGTGAGGTCAAGCGTGGCCCCTGTGGTGATCAGCACGTCCGCAGCATCCGCGAGAGAGGGCGAACTCATGGAGAGTGTGCCTGCGGTGATCGAGGTGCTTCCGCTGTAGGTGTTTGCGCCGGTGAGGGTGAGTTTGAAACTTCCACTCTTGGCGAGCGCGAAGTTATTGTCATCCGTGCCGACGCCGCCCAACACACCGGAGAACGTCGCATCGGCAATCTGGTTGATGGTCAGGGTGGCTGCGGTGGCACTGCCATTCACCACCGTGCCCGCGCCGGACAGCGTGCCAGCCGCCTGCGAGTAGCCATTTATCACCAGTTTCGCGGCTGCGGAAATCGGCAGCTCCGCATTGGCACCGAGGGCATCGGCGATGCCGGTGATCACCGTGCCTCCTTGGATCTTCACCGCAGTGTTCGAAGTCGTCGCCGCGGCATTCAAGGCCACCGATCCGGTGCCGCGCTTGTAAAAGCCAAGGCTGCCGACATTGAGTTGACCGTTGATGACCAGGTCGCCGGTCGCCGTGTTGGCACCGGCGGGAATGTTCACCGACATGCCGTAACCGCGACTGACCAACTGGATGTTGGCATCGATCACCGAGCCGGAGGAAGCCGCTGAGCCGCTGATACCATTGGCATTGACATCGAACACCCCGAGGGATGCCAGACCGCTGCCGTAGTGGCGGATGGTCGTCGGCGCGGTGAGCAATTCGATACTGCCAGCTGCGTTGTAGGTCTTGCCACCGAGGAGATAAAGCCCGGTGGTGGCACCCACGCCATCGCCGGTCAGTTTGAGGTTGGTATTGGCATAACCCCCAGCGGTGCTGTAGCCGATTTTGAGGGTCGCACCGCTGCCGACCACGTATTTCACGTCGTTGGTCTTGGCCAGCACCTCAAGGGTGCCGCCGCTCACCGCGGTTTCGCCCGACCAGCTTCCACTGCCAATGGTCAGGGTGCCCGCACCCGCCTTACCCAGGGTGAACGCCCCATCGACCGCGCCGCCGATGCCGAGCGTGCCGCCGTTGACAGTGACGATCCGGTTTGCTCCAAGCGTGACCGCGCCTGCGGAAAAAGTGAGGTCATTGCTGCCGCCGAAGGTGAAATCGGCGTTCCAAACCTGGGGAATGGTGTCCACAATGCTGATGGCCGCTCCGGAGGTATTGTCAAGAGAACCACCATTGATGGTGAGGGTTCCATCGATGCCCATGGCCTCGGCATGGTTGATCCGCAGTTCCCCTTGGTTGAGGATGAGGCCACCCGAGAACAGGTTGCTGGAGGTCAGCAGCAAGGCACCGGCTCCCGTTTTGGAGAGCGAGACCACGCCCGTGCCGTTTTGGTCGATCGCGGAGGAAATGGTCAGGTCTGGCGTGGTGTCGATGGCGATCACGCCATTGGTATCGTCCGCCCCGCCGGCGGTCAGGATTCCACCCTGGATACTCAGGCTGCCTGAACCCGTGGGAACGGAGACGAGACCCAGTGGTCCGAGACGGAAGGTATCGGACGCTCCCAATGCCACCACGGCCGGACCGGCGGTTGCGGCTTGCCACAAGATGTCAATTTCCGTCAAGCCGGCCGCCGCAGGAACGACGTCACCGGCGACACCGCCATCGACAATTTTGATGCTTGAAAACGCGCTGCTCGCGATCGAGCCGCCGAGGCGGTTCACGTTGGTATAGCTCGGCACATAGGCGATGATGTTGCCAGAGCCATCGTTGGCGGCAATTTGACCATTGAGGGTAATCCATGAGGGCAACTTGCCGAAGCCGTCATTGGCAAGCGTGGTCGTAACGATCCCGGTAGCGGCGATGTTGAGAGTGCCTGTCGAGGTCCGGGTAATGTCGCCGAGGGAAATCGTCGCGCTGCCTGACGAGCGGGTGATGTTTACCTGGGTGGTCCCGCTGATCACGGTCGAGGCCACCACTTCAGTGCGGGTGCCGCCGGCGAGCTCGAGGGTGCCAGCCGCGAGGTCCAAAGTCCCGCTGTCTGCCAATTTGGAACCATCGACGGTCGAGTAATCCAACTTCAGCGTGCCGGCATTGACGATGGTGCCACCGGTGTAGGTATTGGTGCCGGTGAGGGTCAGCGTGCCTGCGCCGGATTTGACCAGGGCGAGGTTGTTTTCGTTGGTGCCCTTGCCACCGATGGTGGCGGAAAGCGCGGATGCCGCCGCGTTGTTGAGGGTCAGGGT
>JBIPND010000189.1:0-6306 GCA_044374015.1 Luteolibacter sp.
CGAACACCGGCAGCAGCATGGCGACGTCCGCCAGCACCCGCAGCGCATCCATCGAAAAGCGGGCGCGGGTGCGGTTGAGGATTTGCAACAAGGCGGCGCCGGTCAGGATCGCGTAGAAAAACGGCCGGGTGGCCATCTCATGGTCAAGCACGGCGAAGACCAGCGCGGCCCCCCCCAGCAGCGTCAGCGGCAGGGTCAGCGCCAATTCATCGGAGGCCTTGGTTTCCACATCCGACGCGCGGCTGGCGTGCTCCCACAAATCGATGGCGGAAATATTCAGAATGCATAACACCCCGAAACAAATGAATTCGCGCGAACCCAGCAGCCGGTAAATCCCAAGCTCGGGGAGATAGACATGCGCCATCATGGCCGTGCCGAAGGCGAAACCGGTGCCGGCCAGGATGTTTTTCGCATGCGGAATTTCCTCGGAGTCTTGGCTGGAAAGCATCGACAGGCCGAAAAATCCGGCGACCACCACCCCGCCTATCAGGATATAGTGATAGATGGCGTAGGACATGTAGGACACCACCAGGATCAACGCGGTCAGCGCGGCCAGCCCCGCACCGATGGTGAAGAATCTCCGGTGCCGGAGGTGGAACTCGTGGCGGGCTCCCAGCTTGCCGGAGCCGGTGCCGAGGATCGACGCATCCAGCAAACGGTCCGCGACGTAGATCACCCACACGACTAGGCCGAGCGAAACATAGGCTTCCCACGGGTGATAGTCGGCACGCCAGGTTTTGGCGAAAATATATAGCCAAGCGACCGCCACAAGCGGGGCGTCCAAGCTCAACAAGTTGGGAATGAGCCAGACTGGCTTACGTTGCTCGGGTGGCACGACGCGCGCAACATCCGCGAGGCGGGGAATGATGGCAAGCGTATTGCGCGGGCGGTTTTCAGGCCAGAATCTCCGCCGCGACTTGCGCGGCGGCGGGTTTTCCCAGCAAGCGCTCGACCAAGGCCAGTCCGAAGTCGAGCGCGGTGCCCGCGCCGCGCGAGGTGATCAGATTGCCGTCAACCACCAGCCGGGCGGAGGAGACGCCGGGCAATTCATCATGGACGGCGGAATGGGCGGTGAATTGCCGGTTTTCCAGCAACCCGGCGTCGTGCAAAACCAACGGCGCGGCGCAGATGGCGGCGACGGTTTTGCCCGCAGCCGAGAAATCGCGCGCCAGTGCGGCGGCGCGGCCATCACGCCGGAGTTCACCGACCGCCGGACCACCCGGGATGAGCAGTAGATCGAAGGGTTCCGGCGCCACTTCCGCCAGCGCCGCGTCCGCCTCGAGGCGAATGCCGCAGCGGCCGGTGACCGCCCGGCCGTGGAGCGAGGCCATCACCACTTCGACGCCGGCGCGGCGCAGAAGATCGACCGGCGTGACGGTTTCGATTTCCTCGAAGCCGTCGGCTAACAGACATAAGACACGTGGTGACATGGCGCTGGATTTCTAACAAAGACCCACCGCGTGGCGCACGCGGCTCAACACTTTCGACGCTTCCTCGCGGGCGCGCAAGGCACCCGCGGCGAGCACCTGATCGACGTAGCCGGGGTCCGCGAGGATTTCATCGCGGCGGGCGCGCATCGGGGCGAAATAATCCCAGTAGGCCTCGGCAAGGCGCTTCTTGAAATCGCCGTAGCCGATGCCGCCTTTTTCATGGTCGGCCACCATCAGCGCATAGGCCTCGGGGCTGGCGAACAGTTTGTAGAGCGAAAGGATGGTCGAGTCCGCGGTGGGTTTGGGTTCCTCCACCGGTGTCGAGTCGGTGGTGATTTTCATGATGAGTTTTTTCATCGGCTTTTCCTCACCGAAGATGGGCAGCGTGTTCTGATAGCTCTTGCTCATCTTCCGGCCATCGAGGCCGACGACCACGGCGGTGTCGTCACGGATGATCGGATCCGGCAGCACGGCGGTGCCCTCGCCATAGGTTTCATTCAGCTTCACGGCGAGATCGCGGGTGACCTCGAGGTGTTGTTTCTGATCCTTGCCGACCGGAACCTTGTTAGAATCATAGAGCAGGATATCCGCCGCCATCAGCACCGGATAGGCAAACAGAGCATGGTTGGGGGAAATCCCGTTGGCGACCTTGTCCTTGTAGGAATGGCATTTTGACAGCAGTCCCATCGGACAGACGGTGGAGAGGATCCAGGCGAGTTCGTTCACCTCGGGCACCGCGCTCTGGCGGAAGAAAACCGCGCGCTGCGGATCGAGCCCGCAGGCAAGGAAATCGATCGCCAGTTCGCGGACGTTTTCCCGCAGCGCGGCGGGATCCTGCGAGGAGGTCATCGCATGGTAGTCCGCGATGAAATAGAACGCCTCGCCCTCGTCCTGAAGACGGACGGCGGGTTCCATCGCACCGAAAAAGTTTCCGACGTGAAGTTTGCCGCTGGGTTGGAGGCCGGTGAGGATACGCATGGCACGCAGCATGGATTCCAACGGCGGAACCGGTCAAGCGGGGATGCGCGCTTTCAAGATCCTTGCCGAATCGCGCCGGTTCATATCAGGCGAAGAATTCCAGCTGCGCGCTTTCCTGCGGGTCGTCGAAGCGCACCCCGACCCCTAACAAGCGGACGGCGCGGTTGGCGCCGCGACGCCAGGTTTCCGTTAGGAGTTCTTCGAACACCGCATGGTCGAGCACGTGGCCGGCGCGCTCGGCGGTGGTGCGCTCGAAGTCGGCGAACTTGAGTTTCACCACCAGCGAGCGGATGACGCGGTCGGCGTGTTTGGCGGCGAGGTCTTCAGCGAGGCCCGCGATCATCGCCCGCATCGGCGGGATCAGCGCGGGCAGGACCTGGATGTTTTCGGAAAAGGTGGTTTCGCTGCTCACCGACTTGCGGGTGCGGTCGGGGCTGACGGGACGCTCGTCGATGCCGCGGCAGAGGCCCCACAATTCCAGCCCCCACTTGCCGAAGCGGCGGGAGATTTCGATTTGGTCGAGTTGTTGGAGATCGGCGCAGGTTTCGACGCCGATGGCGGCAAGCTTTTCGCGCATTTTCCCGCCGACGCCCGACAGCCGCCCGACCGGCAGGGCGGCGATGAACGCGGGGATTTCCTGCGGCGTGACTTCTTTCTGGCCGTTCGGCTTGTGCCAATCCGAGGCGATCTTGGCGAGCAGCTTGTTAGTCGAAATGCCGGCGGACGCGGTGAGGCGGGTTTCCTCGAAGATCTGCGCGCGGATTTCGCGGGCGATGGCGGCGCCCGCGGACTGGAGGTGGGAAACATCGAGATAGGCCTCGTCGAGCGAGAGCGGTTCGATCAGCTCGGTAAAACGTCCGAAAATCGCGCGAATCTGCGAGCTGACGGCGCGGTAGAGGTCGAACTGCACGGGCACCAGCGTGAGATGCGGGCAGAGTTCGAGCGCTTTGAACACCGGCATGGCGGAGCGGCAACCGAATTTGCGGGCCGCGTAGTTGGCGGTGGTGAGCACGCTGCGGCGGTCGCTGCCGGCGACGCCCACCGGTTTGCCCCGCAGCGAGGGGTTTTCCCGTTCCTCGATGGCGGCGTAGAAACAATCCATGTCGATGTGGATGATTTTTCTCAAAGCGATGGCAGGGCGGTCACGGGTGGGAAGGTTGGACCCGGCTGCCGGCGAAATCAACCTATCCGGAAGATCGATATGCTGCGGATCCTCTTCCAGCATGGCGGCGATTTCCTGAAACACCGATGGCCGAAGCGATCCAGTTCAACTGCCCCGCCTGCGGGACCCTGCTGAGGGTGCCGCTGACGATGGCTGCCAAGCAGGGTCCATGCCCGGTTTGCCGGCGGGAAATCGTCGCTCCGGACGCGGCCGGGGGTGGCAGAGAAAAAAGCACCGGCCAACATTTCCGCCGCCGAGGCCTCGCTCCGCGCTTTTCTCGATGCGCCCGATTGGGCGGCGAGAAGCGCGCATGTTTTTTCGATAGAAAATGTTAGAGAAGCGATGGAAGCTTGCTCCCGCGAAGTTTCCGACGGCCCGACTCCCTATCAGTCGATTTCCCTGAAACAAAGCGAAGTCGATGACGCCACCGGCAACACCTTGTTCATTTTCCTGGTGGTCACCGCGAAATTTCCCAGCGGCATTCCGGTGGCGGTCGTGGAAACACCGCAGGGCTGGCGGGTCGATTGGCAGGCGTTTGTGGAATTCCGCGATGACCGGTTCAAAAAATTCGCGGAGGAGCCGGCGGATCAGATCGGGCGTTTCCAGCTGATCGTCAGCGCCCCGCCGCCGGCGCGTGCCGCGAATACCGAGAACCAGCACTTTGTTTCATTTCTGTTGGACCCGCCGTATCCGGGACGCCAGCAACTCGCCTTTGTGAAACGGGATTCGGAAGCCTGCACCATTTTCCAGTCCGCCACCGCCAACGGCCAGATTTTCACGCCGGTGCTCGAAGTCGCCATGCGCACGACTCCGGACGGCAAGAGTTACCTGGAAATCATCAAGGAGCTCGCCCACGGACCGGAAGGTGCCGCCGATCCCGAAGCCACCTTCGCCCTCACCGAAAAAGCCCGCGCCCCGCTTGCAAAAGCCGTGCAGGCCAGCCTCCAGCCGGTCGAGCACTCGCTGACCATCACCCCCGCCGCGGCGGGCCATTAAGGAGGCGCGGACTCCGGCCGCCCTGCCCATGGGGAGCCCATGAGGTGAGAGAATCGCTTTTCATGGTCTCCTCAAGGGCCTGGGCGATCAGATATCCGCCCCTCCTCGAATCCGCACCCCGAAAAATCACCGGCTCTTGCAACATCGCCGGCACCCGTCACGTATGGCCTCAGCTATGAAATCGTCCAATCTGATCCTCACGCACGCCTCCGTGTTCGCGGTTGGCATCGCCGCCGCCATGATCGTGAACGGCGTGCGCGAAACTGAGGCAGGTTCCCCCGGTGTGGGTGCCGCGGCCAACACCCGCGCCAACCGCACGTCCGGCAGCGCCTCCGGGACCGGCGCCAGCGCCTCGCCAACAACCCGCCGCTCCGACTCCGCCGAAGCCCGCGAGGCGGCAAAACGATCGGGCAAAGCCCCCGTCGAACAACTTGCCGACATCGTCCGCATCACCGACCCCTTCGAGCGCCAGCGCGCGCTGATGGATCTGATCGAAAAACTCGGCCCGGGAGAATTCGCCAGCGTCGCCGAGCGCTTCCGCGAACTCGATCACCTTGGAAATTCGCGTGACGAATACCGCCTCATCCTCGGCCGCTGGGCCAAGGCGGACCCGCTGAGCGCTCTGGAATATGTCAACCAGCATGGCGACAGCCGCAGGGGGCGCGAAACCATCCTTTCCACCTGGGCCGGCAACGACCCCGCCGCTGCGGAGCAATGGGCGCTGGCCAATCACCAGGGCGACGGCCCGAATCCGCACCTGCCGGCGATCATCGAAGGCGTCGCCGGCAATGATGTGAACGAGGCGCTGCGCATGACCCAGTCGATGCCACTCAGCCGCGAGCGTGGCGAGGCGGTGCAATCCATCACCCGCGCCTTGTTCCTCCAAGGCATCGACGCCGCGATGGCCTTTCCCGCATCGATCACCGAAGAACACCTTCGCGGTGGCTTCGTCGCCGAAATCGCCAACCGCCTGGTGCAAAAAGACGCCGCCAAAGCCGCCTCGTGGATCACCTCCATGGCCGAGGGCGCGGTGCAAAACCGCGCCGCCCGCCGTGTGGCGGACGCCTTGGCCCAGCAAGACATTTCCACCGCCGCCACGTGGGTGAAAACCCTCAAACCCGAAGCTCAGGTCGAAGCGGCCCGCGGCGTCATCCACCCGATGTCCTCCGAGAACATCGCCGCCACCGCCCAGTGGGTATCCACCCTGGCCGGCACCCCCAATTATGACCGCGCGGTGGAGGAATTCGTCTGGAGTTGCAACACCCGCGCCCCGGAACAATCCGCCGCCTGGATCCAAGGCGTCGCCGATCCCGCCCAGCAGCGCCGGCTCTATCACCGCATGCTCGGCGAGTGGGCCCAACGCGACGCCGCTGCCGTGAAACAGTGGGTTTCCACCAACAAGGTCCCGGCAGACGTGCTGCAGCGCTTCTCCCGCTAAGAAATGGGGCGGTGCGTGCGGATTGCAAGATCCGGCAAATCTCCCCTTGAAAGGTGCCGGCGAAAGCCGAAAGGTAAGTCCGCCCATGGCCACTGAAACACCCGCACTTCTTCCCGTCACCCCCGATGCCACCGGCCACTTCGGCCAATTCGGCGGCATGTTCGTCCCGGAAACCCTGATGGCGCCGCTTCAGGAACTCGCCACCGCCTACGCCGCCGCCAAGGCGGATCCCGCCTTCCACGCGGAACTCGACGACCTGCTCCACAACTACTGCGGCCGCCCGACCCCGCTCTATTTCGCCG
>JBIPND010000126.1:0-7196 GCA_044374015.1 Luteolibacter sp.
TCCTGAAGAAATCGCGCTCTGTGAGAAATACGGGTTTCTCGCCGTTAGCACCCCCGTCAATCTGGGGATCCAGGGCGGGATCGAGCATGCGGTGAAATCCGCCTCAAACCCGGTGGTGGTGTTCATGGAAAATGATTGCGGCTACATCGGCGGCGATGGGGGACGCGCCGCTCTGGAAGATGCCATCCACCATTTCCAGTCGGGAAAATTCGATCTGATCCGTCTCCAGGCCCGCGGGCTGAAGAAATTCAAACGCTACTGGCGGCTGAGCGGTGGGGTGGTTAGACGCAGTATTTACGGCTACTGCCGCTGGCAGGAAGCGAACTCCTGCCGGGCGCAGGAGTTGTTTGTGAAAAACCACATCCCCGCCCCATCGGATGCGCTGAAAAGGGTGTCGGATCATCTTTGGGTCACGGATTCGAAATCCATCGCGTGGGTCAACCGGCCGTTCTTGGTAAAGCGGAGCTGGTTTCTCGAGGTCATCATCCCGTTTGCCAACTCGCGCTCCCACGCCCGTGCGGTGAATGGCCTGCCGGACCTCGAAGTGCCTATCAATTCGAGGGGGGGCCGCGGGTGGTGGCGGGCCCAGCGGTTCACCATTGGTTTGGTCAAAAACGACTTGTTTGGTCACAGCCGCTATGATCGCCCGGAGGATGACGAAAAAGTGCAAAGGGGGGTGATCGCGATGCCTTCGGAGGAGGCGCCGGCGGTCCTTCCCGCGGACGTTTAAGCTTGTCGATATGAATCAAGCGTGGCTCCACTCGCCCGGTCAATATTCCCTTTCATCATCCCATGCCATCCACCGATTCCCCATCCGCCCGCCAGACGGTCATTTGTCTCAAATGGGGCAACCGCTACGGTTCGGACTACGTCAACCGGCTCTATTCGATGGCGAAGCGCAACACCTCGCGACCGCTGCGCGTGGTGTGCTTCACCGATGACGCCACCGGCATCCGCGAGGAAGTGGACGTGATCCCGATGCCGGAATTCGACCTTCCCGAACGCATGCGTTTCCACCCGTTCCGCCGCATGTTCATTTTCATGCCGCAGCTCGCGGACCTTGAGGGAAATGTGCTGCACCTCGATCTCGACCTGCTGGTCACCGGCTCGATCGATGCGTTTTTCGATTACAAACCGGAGCTCGATTTCGCCGTCTGCGAGAATTGGACGCAGATTGGCCAGGGCATTGGCAACATGTCCGTCTTCCGCTTCCGCGTCGGTGCGCTCACCAAGGTCTGGGACCGCTTCCGGCCGGACCCGATGGCGATGATGGATCTCTATCGGAACAGCCAGACCTTCGTTTGCCGGACCCTCGGCAAGGTCGAGTTTTTCCCGTCGGAATGGTGCCTCAGTTTCAAGCACTCGCTGATCCCGCGCTGGCCTTTGAATTTTTTCAAAACCCCGGTTCTGCCTGCGGCAACCAAGATCGTCGCTTTCACCGGCAAGCCCGATATCGACGAGGCCACCGTCGGCAAATGGCCGGTGAACGCCGCTTGGAAAAAACTCTACAAACACGTGCGGCCCACCCCGTGGATCGCCGATCACTGGCGCTGAACCGGCCCGCTCAAGCGAGGTTGCGCCGCCACTCGACGTAGCGGATGATGCCGTCACGGATCGGCGTCAGCGGCCGGTAGCCGAGAAGCTTTTCCGCCTTGCGGACATCGGCGTAAGTCCTCGGCACATCGCCGGGTTGGTCCGGCAAATCGCGGATCACCGCCTGCTGGCCGACGGCGGATTCCACCAGTCCGATCAACTCGTTGAGCGTGGTGGTTGCGGCACCGCCGAGGTTGAAAATTTCAAACGACGATTTTTCCGTGTGCTCCGCCGCCGCGAGGATGCCGCGCACGATGTCATCGACGTAGGTGTAGTCGCGCGCCGTGCTGCCATCGCCGTAGCGGTCGATCGGTTGGTCCGCCAACAGCGCCGATGTGAATTTTGAAATCGCCAGGTCCGGCCTCTGGCGCGGTCCGTAAACCGTGAAAAACCGAAGGCAGGCACAACGCAAGCCGAACAAGTGCGCGTAGTTCGAACACATCTGCTCGCCTGCCAGCTTCGTCGCCGCATACGGCGAAATCGTCCGCTCGATCAAATCGGTTTCGGCAAACGGCACTTTGGTATTCACGCCGTAGACCGACGAAGATGAGGCAAATACGAAAAATTTAACGCCATGGTGACGGCATGCTTCCAACAAGTTGAGGGTGCCATCCATGTTCGTTCTAAAATACAACCGGGGATTCGCGATCGACGGTCTCACGCCGGCCCGAGCCGCGAGATGGAAGACTCCGTCGAACTGATGCCGCGTGAAAGTATCCACCACGATCGCATCATCGCTGATGTCGCCACGCACGACTTCGACCTTCCCGCGCAGCTCGGCGAGGTTGTTTTCCTTGATCGCCGGATCGTAGTAATCATTGAAGTCATCCAGGATGACCACCTCATGGCCCGCCGCCACCAAGGCCTCGCTCAGATGCGAGCCGATGAAGCCCGCACCGCCGGTCACCAGGAACTTTTTGGGAGAATGATTGACGCTCAAGAGGATGGGAAATTAGCAAGCCGCCCCTTTTTGGCAACACCATTCATGGTGCCTCGATTTTCGCGGAATACAGGCCGCCTTCTATAAAGTATTGATCGAAAATCATTCGGGCGGCCGCGGCGCTGATTCGCCCGGACACCACCATCGGCCAGGATTCCGCCGCTTGCCGGTCGATGAATGGATCCCAGCCCCGCTTGAGGGTGACCGGGATTTTCTCATATTCCAGATGACCTAACACCGCAGCCCGGTGCTTGCCGCCTCGAACCATGAAGCGGTAGTTCTCTCCATCGAAAAGAAAGTATCCGGTGATGTCGCCGTAAATGTCGGGCTTGTAACCCGCCCCGGCGATCGACTCCGCCAACTTGCGCACGCGTGCCACTTCGACCTCCAACTTCTCCTCACTGATCGGGCCGTAGAATGAAACCCCGTGCGCGAGGTCCAGGCCTTGTTCGGCACCGGGCAGGCTTTGCGACGGGCTCAGCCAGGGCAGCTCCCAGGGCTTCAGTCGCTCGTCGGCAGTCGCTTCCGCGGCCAGCAGGTGCAGTCCGCTGACGCACCGGGGCCGGTGCTTCTGATAGAATTCGGAAAACCCGTCGATGTGGTTAGACGCGGCTGCGGAAAAATGGTTTTTGTCCCGGCCGCAATTGAGCGCTCCCGGCAGCATCACGAATCCGGTCGGGAGGTGGATGCGGGTTTTGGAACCCTTGATGTCGTCACCCAGCGCCGCGAGGATCCGTTCCGGGGTGTCCTCCGTGCTGAATTCGAACTCCTTCTTCCGCTTGGGAAAAAGCATGCGCCGGAGATACCCGATTCCCGAATTTTTTGAAAACAACATGGGTTTACCGGGTGATCTAACCTTTTTCTGCGATCCGCTCCGAGAAGTGGTCCAACATCGCCTCGATTTCGCGCTCCGCATCCACCGGCATCACGCCGACCACGGAATTGAGATCACTGACATAGCCGTGGATCTGCTGCCGCACGCAACTGCGAATGCCGTCGATGGTCACGCCCGCAGCGAGAATCTGCTCTTCGGTGGCGTCTGTTTTCGGCGGCAGCTTGCGGATGTCGCCGATAATGATTCCGGCGGTTTCACTCGTGTCACCGAAGAACCGGTATGAAAAGTCCCTGACGTAGCAAAGCCCGAGCGGCTCCGGGCCCAATCTCGCGCGATGCAGTCGGGATGCGGCGATGTAATTCTCAACCGCGCGCCGCCGCGTGTTTTTGTTCAGCGCCCGCTTCCAATCGTCCGCCGAATAACGGCCGAGCGGTTGGCCGTCGAAAGCTCCCGCCATCAACCGCGTGTAATCCGGAGTGCTCTTGCGCAGGCAGTGCAGTGAGCCGTCCCGCGGATAGGCGAGTTTCATCTCCAGGTCGGGCACGTAGAAATTCCACGCGCCAGCCATCACTTTCAGCGGCTTGCCGCCGTGGAAAAACCATCCGCAGCGGAGCTTGGCTTTTTCCAACTGGATGATTTTGATTTCCATGGCTTTTCTAACTGTTTTTAGCGGCGGCCTGTTCGCGGGCAATCTCCGCCACCCGGTCAAACGCCGCCTCGATCCTGCCGCGGGCATCCGCCGTGAACCGGCGGATTTCCTCCGGGAAAACGCTCGGAACATTCTCGCGGGCCGCCTGGTGGGATTCGAAGTGCAGGTGCGGCACCCCCATGTCCCTCATCATCGCCTGGGTCTTCCACGTGTTGGAATCCCACGTCGAATACGGGATTTCCAAGACGGAACTCGCCACCGCCGCATGAAAGCGGCCGATGCACAGGCGCTGATAGGAACAGAGCTTGTTGAGATAGCCGGATACCGTCGGGTAGCGGGTGTTGAAGCCGACTTTCCAACGGATTTTCAACGGGCCCACATTCAGGTATTGGCGCACCACATTGTCCGTCTCTCCGAGGTCCTCGGTCGGTGTCGGTTTTTGGAACGAGCGCAGGAACGAGGAGGCGAACAACGCGTCCGGCACCGTGAGGCACTGCGCCCCTGCCCGGATCACCTCGGCGGTGCTCGCGGATTCGCGGGCGGTGATGAAGAGGAATTTGGCCAAGTCCGGATGCGGGTCATTTTCCTGATAGACACAATTCATCAGCACCGAGGGAAACCGGCCTGCCACATCCAGCAGGTAGCGGTGTTTGTTGTGATGGATGGAGCCCTCGCCATTGATCACCACCAGATCCACCCCGGCGAGTTGCTTGGCACAATCGTCCACCTTGAAGTCCCGGTTGAGCGTCACCTTCAGCTCCAGCCCGCAGCGGGCGAATTGCTCGCGAAACGTCTGACAAACCAACTGGCAGCCAAAGTGGGACTGGTTGATGCTGGTGTCGTTGACGAAGGCAACCGTGGGCTTTTTCATGAAAATGTCGGGAAGGGGAAAAATGATCGGCTCAAGTCCAGCCCAGACGCTCACAAGCTTGTTCGGCCATCCGCGCGGTGGCGTGAACGGCGGGTCTTGGCTGCTCCAGAAAATCCCGGTCCACCTCGGCCAGACGGGCGATCGGCAACCGCGAAATCAGCCCCAGCGATTCCAAATTGGCAAGGTAGCCCGGCACGAAGCTGTCGGCGGGAAACGGGGTGTGGGCGGGTTGGAGCACGACAACAGGCTTATCGGCTGCCACCGCCTCTGTCACCATGGAAACGCTGTCCTGTGTGACAAAAACCACCTCGGCCGCGCCCAGATAGGCGGCCATTTTTTTCTCCGGCTGATGGCACCACCAGACGGCGTCCGCCACGATCTCCGGCGGCAAAAGTTCGCGCAAACGCGCCTCCACTTCCCGGCCGGTCCGGCGTGAGCTTGTCACGAGCCAGCGGATCCCCTCGGCCTTCGCCAGCACGCTCATCTCTGCCGCCAGCTTCTCCCAATCGGCCGCCTGGAAATCGTGGCTGCGGGACTTGCCGCCAATGAGCATCGCCCAAAGCCGACCGGTCGGTTTGTTTTGCCAGGCTGCCGCCGCCTGGGCGACGATGGCGGGCGTGATCTTGGTGGGAATGACCTCCATACGGATTTCGTTGGCGGCGTTTTCGAGCGACGACGGCGTGAAAACCGTGTGGAACCAAGCCGCCGGGTAGGGTTTGCGCTCGCCGAGGAAAATGAATGGCACCGCGTGTCTCACCGCCAGCGTTCTTGCCGCGAAAACACTGCGTCCGCCGCTGGAAAGGATCAGGTCCGGCCCGGGCTCGTCGGCTTTCGCAGGTTCCAGCCCGATCCACCGATCCAGCATCCAGTCCGGTAGCGGGCGGCCGTTTTTCCCCATCCAAAACAGGCGGATCAAGGTGCGGGCGAAGCCGTTGATCTTCGGACGGGATTCGAACTGGCGGGTGGCCACCTGCATTTTCTCCGCCAAGGCGGCTGCCAGTCCGGTCGATTGGCTGACGTGTCCGGGACTGCCCTCGCTGACAATCCAAATGTTGCGTTTTCCACTCATCGGTGCGGGGAAAGCAGGGTCTGATAAACCTCGAGTGTCGCTCGCAGCATGCGTCCGAGGGAGAACGTCTCGATAGAGGTGGGAGTGGGTGCAGATTTCAGGATCTTCAGGGTCAAGTCAATCGCCCCCTCGACGTCGCCGACCTTGACCAGCCCCTGTGGGAAAATCACGCGCAGTTGCTCGGCGACACCGCCATGATCGTAGGCGATGACCGGCTTTCCCAGCGCGAGCGCCTCCAGCGACACCCGTCCGAACGCCTCGGGATCGAGCGAGAGCGAATAGACGACGGTGGAGATGGCCATGATTTCGCGCAGGTCGCTGCGGTGGCCGGCGAAGGAGATGTGTTCGGTGATGCCGAGGGTGGCGGCCAGCGTCTTGAGTTCGTCGAGAAACGCGAGCTTCTTCGGGTGCGGTTCGCCGACGATCAGGCCGTGCACCGGCTCGCCGAGAGCGACCAGTTTTGCGATGAGTTTGAGGAAATCCTCCTGGCCTTTCCAACGGGTGATCCGGCCCGGCATGAGTAGAACCGTGCATCCTTCGAGCTGCGGTTGCTCCGCCTTCCACTGCGTGAGCCATTCGTTGGGTGGGACAAAGCCGGTTGGACTAACCGCTTCGTCCACGCCGCGGTGGATCACCCGCAGTCTTGTCGAATCCGTTTTCGGATAGTTCTTTAAAATGTAGTCCCGCACACTCTCGGAAACGGCGATCACGGCCTCGCCCTTCGTCATGATCGCGGAGTAGGCGTTCACCGAATAAAAACCGTGCACGGTGGTCACCAAGCGGGGCCGGGAGCGCCGGTCCAAGGTTTTCCATGCCAGCCATGCCAACCATGCGGGCAACCGCGAACGCAGGTGGAGGATGTCGGGTTTTTCCTCGATGAAAATTTTCCGCAGCGCCGGAATCTGCCGCAACGACGCCAACGCTTTGCGGTGGACGGGCAAGCGGATGTGGCGCGAGCCGGCGTTTTCGAGGTCCTCCACGAGTCTTCCACCGTTGGAGATGACGATGGACTCGTGGCCGTTTGCAACCAAATGGGCGGCGACCTCCAGCGTGCCGCGCTCGACACCGCCGGCATTCAGCTCGGGCAGGATTTGGATGACTTTCATGGCTGCGGCGGAAGTGAAATCAGCGGGATGGCCTCGCGGCCGCTGGCTTTAAGCAGGGTCTTGGGGGCGGCGGGTGTTAGGATGTAATCGACGGGCAGGGGGTGGTCGCGATCGATGGCGGCGATGATTTTCT
>JBIPND010000127.1:0-7188 GCA_044374015.1 Luteolibacter sp.
TTTTAGAAGAAGACTGGAAGCGAGACGCATCCAGCACGGCCTGCGGCGAGACGCCGCAGCCACGCCACGCGGCGCGGGAACTGGCGGGCGAGGTGCCGTTTTGAAATGCAGTCGAGGACTTCCGGGCCGGAGGGAAACCGAAGACGGACTGAAGTCCTAACCTACCCGACACCGCTTTGGATTCTTCCCGAAGCCCAAGGAGCCGGGGCTGCTCAATCATCCAAAGCGGTGTGGCGCTTCGCTTCCCACCGCACTCCAAGGGGCAGGCGTCTTCCGGCAACGCTCCGCTCAGCGATAAGCCGAGGGCGGGCGCGGGACGACTCCGACCTTGGCGTAATTGAACCCGCTGGAAAGCGGCTTGTATTCCGAAGCATAGTCCACGCTGCTGTCCGCTGTGATGTCAGCCTCCATTTCCAAACCCCACTAAGCGGCATTCACAATCAGGCGTCGCAAGCCGGGATTTTCCAGATCCTTGGCGCTGCCCATGGTGGATTGCAGGACGCGGGCGGTCTTGCCACCGGTGGTTTTCCAGCCTTTGGACCCAACGACCGGCAGCGGCTCCTTCTCGGGATTGTCCTTCCCTCCCTGCACCCTGCCGATCAGCGGCTGGCCGTAAACCAGCGCCGTGCAACCTTCCGGCAATCCCGTGCCTTCCTTGAAGGTGCGGTAAACATCGGTCGGCCCCCAGAGGCCCTTCACACCTGTTAGGACCGGATGGACCGTCATTTCCGGGACGATGTCGCCGCGGGTCGAGTCCTGCTGCCAGTTGCCGTGGTGGCTCATGAAACTTCCGCCGAGGATTTCCCCGATGGTGATCCGTTTGCCTTCGATTTTTGAATCAAATAAACGCTGATTTTCCCGCAAACCAATTGTGCATCGCTGGCAACAGTGAGATAAAACGCCCGCGAAAATCAAACCGCAGTCCCTTGCTCTAACCCCACTCATGAAAAAAACAACTCGCCTCATCACCCTCTCGGCGGTCACCGCCCTTGTTATTGGTCCGTTAGTCCCCGCCTTGCACGCGGGACCTCCGGCAGATCGAATGGTTCATCTCTTGGTAAAACCCAAGGTTCACATGACCGAAGCGGCGCTGCACGCGCTGCTCGCCTCGCACGGTGCCAGCGAGCATGCTACGATCCCCGCCCTTGACGTCCGCATCGTCGCGGTCCCGGCACACGCCGCGGAAAAGGTGTTGCTGGCTCTGCAGCGCAACCAGGACGTGGAATATGCCGAGCCTGATTTCCAAGCCCGCGCCATTGGCACGACAAACGATCCCTACTTCACCCAGGGTTCTCAATGGTATCTCACGAAGATCGAGGCCCCGGCCGCCTGGGATACGACCACGGGATCCTCGAATGTCGTGGTCGCGGTGCTCGATACCGGGGTTCTGGCCTCCCATCCGGACATCTCTGGCAAGGTGCTTGCCGGCTATAACTTTGTCAGCAACAACACCAATACCACCGATGACAACGGCCACGGCACGGCGGTCGCCGGATTCACCTCGGCCTCGACCAACAACGGTGTTGGCATGGCTGCCGTGAGCTGGGCCAATTCGGTCCTGCCAGTGAAAGTTCTCGGCGCGGACGGCAGCGGCACCTATTCGGGAATCTCCAATGGCATCACCTGGGCGGCTGACAAGGGCGCACGGATCATCAATCTGAGCCTCGGAGGAACCTCGTCATCAAGGACGCTCCAAGACGCGGTCAACTATGCATGGAAGAAGAATGTCATCCTCATCGCCGCCGCCGGAAACAATGGCAACAACACCGCCGTTTATCCCGCAGCCTGCACCAATGTGGTTGCCGTCTCCGCCACCAATTCCTCCGATGGCCGCCCGAGTTGGTCGAACTATGGCAGCTATGTCGATGTTTCCGCACCGGGTGTCAGCGTCCTCTCGCTTTCCGGCGCGAGTGGTTACGCCAATTGGAACGGCACCTCTTTCTCCAGTCCGGTCACGTCGGGAGTGGTCGCGCTGATGGCCTCGGCCAACACATCCCTGTCAAACGCGGGCATCGTGGACGCGCTGCTCAAACACAGCGATGACATCGGCGCGGCTGGCTACGATGTTTACTTCGGCAATGGCCGTGTGAACGCCCGCCGGGCGGTGGCCGCAGTCAAAACGACCACGCCTGCCGATACCAGCGCGCCAGTTGCCAGTATCAACTCGCCCGCCGACGGAGCCACCCTCTCCGGCAGCGTTGGCGTCAGCGTGTCGGCAACGGACAACCTCGGAGTCACCATGATTGAACTCTACATCGGCGGAGTCCTCTACGGCCAAAGCAGCTCGAGCTCGGCGACCTTCACCTGGAATACGAGCAACTCGCTGGATGGCACCTATACCTTGGAGGCCCGCGCTTACGACGCGGCCAACAACATCGGGATCTCCACCATCCGCGTGAATGTGAAAAATTCGACGGAGACCGATACCATCGCGCCACTGGCGGCGATCACCTCACCCGGCGACGGCTCGACGCTGGTGGGCAAGACGACGAAGATCTCCGTCAGCGCCAGCGACAACGTGGCGGTGACCAAGGTGGAGCTCTACATCGATGGCAAACTCTTCGGAACGAGCACTTCGAGTTCCGCCACCTTCAACTGGAACACCTCCAAAGTGGCGAAGGGAGCGCACACCCTGCAGGCCTACGCCTTCGATGCCGCCGGCAATATTGGATCGTCCTATCTGATCACCGTTTACAAGTAATCCGAAATTGCGGTTACCTCCACCTGCATGCCCGGCTCAGGATGGAATGCCAGCGGCAGATTTAGATAAGCAATCACGAACCCGGCCTTGTCCGAACGGATTTCCAGCACCGGATCGCCAAGGTTCACCAAATTACCCGGGTGCTGATCATCCGGCATGCGGGAAAGATGCCAAGCCCGAAGCCGTCGTCACACCTCCCGTCACCGCCCATGGCATGAACCGTCCATACAGGACGGAATCCCATTCCCATGCCAACCACCCGGCACTGCGCGCCGGGCTTGGATGAGTTGCTCCCGCTCGTCGAGCAGGTCTTTGTGCCATTGAGGAATCTCGAGCTCGGCTTCTTGCGGAGCGATGCCGTCCCAAAGAGCTTCCATCATCCGGAGTTTTTCGTGGAGGGGAAGGTCTTGAATCTCCGCGAGTGCGATCATGCTGATTCGACTACCAGCTATTGAGGAGGAAACAACCACGGATCTTCCAATGGCTTCCCGGCGGGGGCTTGTTGGGTGGACTTCGATACCTCGTCACATTCTCCGCTCGCACCCGTAACCCACCATCTTGAATAATGGATGCGGTGCACGAAGCAGGAAGGTGGCGTTGACGCGGGGCACCTCGTCGGCAAAACTCACGGCGATGAGCGAAATGATCCTGGGAATCGATTTGGGGACGACCAACTCCGCGGTGGGAACCGTGGACTCGGGATTTCCGATCCTGCTGGCCAATGAAGATGGCCGGCGCATCACGCCCAGTGCGGTTTATGTCAGCCGGGATGGCGCGGTGGAGGTCGGGGCGCTGGCGCTGCGCCGCCGCGCGCTGGAACCGGAGCGGGTGGTCACCAGCATCAAGCGGCTGATGGGACGGCGGCTCCATGAGGTGGAGGAAAATTTCCCGGTGGCGGTGGAGGCGGGTGACGACGGGTTTCCGCGGGTGCTCGGGAAAACGCCGGAGGAAATCAGTGCGGAAATCTTGAAGGAAATGAAACGCGTCGCGGAATGGCGGATGGGCGCGGAAATCACCAAGGCGGTGATCACCGTGCCCGCCTATTTCCACGACGCCCAACGCGCGGCGACCAAGCGCGCGGGCGAATTGGCCGGGCTGGAAGTGGTTAGAATCCTCAATGAACCGACTGCCGCCGCGCTGGCCTACGGCCTCGACAAACTCGGCGAGCGGGCGCGGGTGGCGGTTTACGATCTGGGCGGCGGCACTTTCGATCTCTCGATTCTCGAAATCCAGGACGGCGTGTTTCAAGTGCTGGCCACCCACGGCGACACGCGGCTGGGTGGCGATGATCTGGACGCGTTGATCCTGAACGAAATCGCCAGGCGGGCGGGCATTTCCGAAATTTCGAGGGAGGAGCGAGTCCGACTGATGGAGGAGGCGGAGCGGCTGAAACTCGCGCTTTCCAATCAGGACGAGGCGGTTTTCCGGGTGCCGTTTTACGATGGCAGCCGCAGCATCGAGGAAACCATCACCCGCGGCGAACTCGAAAAACTGGCGGCTCCGTGGATCGGCAGGACGCTGCGGCATTGCCGGCAGGCGATGGCGGACGCCGGCCTGAAAGCGGAGGACTTGAATGCGGTGGTGCTCGTCGGCGGCAGCACCCGGATGCCGGCGGTGCGGCGGGCGGTGGCGGAACTTTTTGCGCGCGAGCCGGACATTTCCCAGCACCCGGACGAGGCGATCGCGCTCGGCGCCACCATCCAGGGCGGCGTGATGAGCGGCGCGCTGCGGCAGATGATTTTGCTGGATGTGACCCCGCTGAGCCTGGGCATCGAGACTTACGGCGGGTTGATGAACGTGCTGATTCCGCGCAACACCACCATCCCCTGCAAGGCCGGCGAGATGTTCACCAACGCGGCGGATGGCCAGGCGGCGATGCGGGTGCGGGTGCTGCAAGGCGAGCGTGAAATGGCCAAGGACAATTGGGAACTGGGCAGCTTCGACGTCGGATTTTCCCCCGCGCCGAAAGGCCAGACGCGGGTGGGGGTGCAATTTAAAATCGATGAAAACGGAATTCTCGAGGCGCTGGCCCGCGACGTGGCGACCGGCATCGACACGGTGGTTCGGATTGAAAGCGCGGCGGTGGACGTGGACGACGCCGCGGTCGAGGCGATGGTCAGCGAATCGGTGGAGCACGCCTTCGAGGACATGGCCGAGCGGGTTTTCACCGAAGCCCGGATGAAGGCGGAGGAACTCCTGCCCGCGGTGGAAGCGGTTTTAAATCAAGGACTGGCACTCGCTGACGAACGCGGGGAAATCGAGGCCGCTGCCACTGCAGTCAAGGCGGCGCTCGCCGGAAGGGCCGCCAATCCGCTCAAAGCGGCGGTCCAGCGCCTCGACTCGGCCACCGAAGCCTTGGCCGCGCGGCTGGTCGAACAGGCGATGGACGCCGCGCTCGAGCGCCAACTCGCCGGAGATTAGGGGGCATCGCCACTTGCAAGGTCGGCTTTTCGCCGTCATGGTTCGAATTTTCCCAATACCAGATGAATCCCGCGCATATTGATCCCAACAACCCGCCGCCGGAGCTTTCCCCGGGCGACTGTTGGGACGATGCCGAGATCCTCGAAGGCCAGCCGGCTCCCGCAGTGTTGCCGCCCCGGCGCACCACCGCGGAACCGGCGGGCAGGTCCGCGCCGGCCGCGTCTTCCGAGAGTCCGGAAACCGGCTTTCGAATCGAGTCGAACCTCGCCCGCCGCAGCGATTCCGACGATTTTCAACGGCTCGAGGTCCAGGAAATCAGCAGCGACGTGGTGCGTTTGGAACAGACCATCGCGGCCCCGCCCAAGGTCCCCCGGATGACCAAATTCATCGAACGCGGCAGCCGCGCACCCAGCTCCGGGAACCCGCGCGGCGAGGGGCACGAATGGGGGCGCTCACAGCGCCAGTCGGTGCTTTGGATGTTGGGAATCGGCGGCGGAGTCATCGCGCTGGTGATCCTCGCACTGGTGTTGCTGCCGGGCATCAACGCGCACAACGCGGTGCGGGAAGTGCCGGCGGGGCACAGCCTGAAAGTCGTCGAGGAAGAAGCCGTCGAGGGGATCGAGTCGCTCAACCGGATGTTTGTGAAACAACCCGAGGCCGAACAGATTTTCCACCGCTACCTCCGCGCTGGTCTGGTCGATGACGCGTTGCCGCTGCTGCGCGATGCCCAGAGTCATGGGGCAATCATCCGCCACGAGTGGAAGCCGGCGAACGTCTCCGCGGAGTGGTCGCCGCCGAAGGATTTCACCTGGCGGGTCGTCAAATCCGGCGCGCATCACTGCGGAGTCCTGGAAGGCACGCTGCCGGATTTCACGAAATTCTCCGCTTACTTCGCCAGCCACGACGACTGCCTGTGGATGGACTGGAAGGCGACCACCGGCTACGGCACCACCAGTTTTGAAAATCTCGCCAACGGCACCGGCGACGCCCGCGAAATCCGCGGCGCACTCGTCCCGACGAATTTCTACACCGCCACCTGGCCGGAAGAGGAATACCTTTCCTATCAGCTGGTCTGCCCGTCCGGCGAGACCGCGATTTGGTGCTACGCCAGCCGGCAGTCCGCGCCGGCAGGCCCGCTCAGCGAACTTTTCCAAAGGGTGAAATCATTCAAGAATCCGAGGGGCCGCAAAAGGTCACCCTCCACCTCGAACCCGGGCCCACCGGACGCCTCCCGAACCAATGGTTGATCGCCGAACTGCTTCACACCGATTGGATCACCCCTTAAATTCCTAAAATGAGCAATACTCCCGACTCCTGGTTCCACTGCGGCCGCTGTGGCTCGCTGTTTCTATCCGTCACGGGAGATCTGGACCATCGCACTTGCCCGGAATGCGGACGCAGCCCGTCGCTGGGTCTTGAGGCCGCGCCTGCGGCAGCCAGACCGCAACCCATCGCAACCTCCAGTGACACGCCGGCGCGCGAAAAACACGGCTCGCGGAAACGCAAAAAGAACCATTTCATGCTCAAGCTGGTGCTGGTGTGGACCTTGGTGCTGACCCTGATCGTGGTCGGCGCCCGCAAGCTTTTCGACCAGGGGACGCCGGAGCGGAAACCCGAGACCGCCGCGGTCGCCTCGAAAAACGAACCCACTGCCGAAGAAATCACCTTCAAAAACGAAGTCGGCCCGCTGTGCAACCAGACTTTTTCCGCGTTCCTCACCGCCGGCACCCCCGAGCAGCGCAACCAGTTTGTCCTCACCCCGATCACCACCGCCGCGCGGATGGCCCGCTTTTACAGCCTGAATCCGCTCACCAACATCGATCCTTCCACGCTCTCAATCGCTAACAGCGCGGCGCTCAACCTCCCTAACGGCCGCGCCCTGGTGACGCTCTGGAATACCGCGGACGGCCGCCAGCTGGATGCGGTATTCGCCCAGGAAGCCGGCGAGTGGCGGATCGACTGGGACCACTTCGTGCGCTTCAGCGATTTCCCATGGCCGTTGTTTCTAGCAGGCAGTGGCGAACCCGCCGGCGAGTTCCGGCTGCTCGCCCGCGAACGCCTCGCGG
>JBIPND010000128.1:0-7181 GCA_044374015.1 Luteolibacter sp.
AGCCAGGAAATCCAGCTCACCCCTGACGAGCAACGCATCATCGCCGACAAAAACGTCGATGGGGAATTCATTTCCCCGTTCGCCCAGGACCGCGGCACGGTCGGCCGCAACACCAACGAGCTCAACCGCGACATCACCGTGTTCGAGCGGACCGCCGAAAAAGCGTTTGTCTCCGGCCGGCTGATGCCCGCCCGCGAGTTGCTGCAAATGGTTGTCGAAGAACACCCGGGCCGCATTTCCGCGCTGTGCAAACTCGGCGTCATCCACCTCAAGCTCGACGATGCGCTGGCGGCCGTGGACACCTTCCGCCGCGCCGGCGAACTGGATGCCAGCAACCCGTTCGCCCGCCGGATGTTAGGTTACTCGCTGATGATGTTGGGCGATCTCAAAGCCGCCGAAGAAAACGTCAAGGCCGCCGTCGAACTCGCGCCGGACGATTTCAAAAGTTACATGCTTCTCGGCACCATCGCGTTCAGCCAAGGCCAGTATAGCGAGGCGGAGTCGCATTTCAAAGCGGCCATCGCGGTCGATCCGATTCCCAGCGAACCCTATTTCAACCTCGCCCTGATTTGCGCCCGCACCAAGCGCTTCGAAGCGGCGCGGACCTATTACCACCAAGCCCTCGAACGCGGAGCCGTGCCGGATCCAACGCTCGAACAACGCATTGCCCAGCCGTGAGAAAAACCCATCCACTTATTCTGCTAGCCGCCGTCCTGTCAGCCTCCTGCGCCTCGGATTCCGGCGCGCGCAAGTCCTCGACTTCAGCGCCCACGCTCAAGCCGCTCAGCCAGCGGCTGGAGGAACAAAACGGCTATGCGAAGGACGCCAAAGGCAACTGGGTGCCGCGCAACGACAAACGCAGCTCGTTCGAAAACCAGGGCGAAGCCGCCTATTTCAAGAAGGATTTCAAGAAGAAGGATTACAAAACCGGGGATTACGCGAAAAAATCCTGGTGGGGCAACAAGCAATACGACCGCAGGTCCTACGCCGGAAAAACTGACGGCAGCCGCTTCGAAAAAGCCTCCGCGCTCCAAGGTCAGGGCGCCCGCGAAGCCGGCAGCGCCGCCGATGTGCCAGGCGCCTACCAGACCGACAACTACGCCACCAACTCCGCCCGCGAAACGACCAGCAGCGCGATCGCCAAGCCCTCCAACGACGGCATCGAAAACCGCCGCGGGGTTTTCCAACCACCGGAGATCATCGATTGGCGCGAGCAGCGTTCGCTCAGCGTGGATCAATCCCGAGGCATCCTCGGCCGCTAAGCGAGAGCGTCAAGGGGAGCACACGCGCCTCGCGTGTTGTCTTTGGCGCCCTCGCCAAAGACAGGCGTCGCACGCCAATCGACGCCGTTTCCGGCAAGAGCGCCGAAAACCACCCGCGAGGGCGCAGGCGCTCCCCGAAGAAACAGTTAGATTTCCTGCAACGATTTGCGCCCGCGTTGTTTGGTTTCCGCGTCGTCTTTTTCGCGGTTGGGCATGGCGAGGCCTTGTTGGAGGTATTTTTTCGCCTGTTCCGCATCGCCCATCATCGCGTAAGTGCGGCCGAGCTCGATGGTGTGGATGAGGCGCTTCGGGTTGAGCTTGAGGGCTTTTTTCAAACAGGCGACCGACTCTTCGTTGGAGGCGGCGGGAAGCTCGCCGTAGATCAACTTCGCCAAGGTGCGGGTCGTCGACCCCATGTTGGCCATCGCCTGATGCCAGCGGCCGAGAATGTGCCAGGCGTAGTCGTTTTTCGGATCGAGCTTCACCGCGCGATCCGCCGAAATCCGGATTTGCCGCGAGGCGGCGACCTTCTCCTTGTTGCCGAGCAATGGGGTGAGCTTTCCCCAACAGATCGCGACACTCAGGTGCGGATCGCATTGGTCGGGTGCCAGCGCGACGGCGCGCTCGGCATAGCGGAGTGCGGTGCGGCCGGACTTGATCTTTTCGGCGTCAGTCGCGAGGCCGCCCATGCGCAGGACATACTGCCGCGCGATTTTCACCAGCAGCTCCGGGTCGCCCGGGGTGAGTTTTTCCGCCGGCAGATAGAAAGTGAGCGCCTGCTCGGTTTCGGATTTGCTGTCATGCGCATCGCCCTTGGCCACGAGCGTGGCGAAGTCCGCCATCGCGGCAAGCGGAGTGAGGGCCGCGAGGATTGAAACGAGAAGCAGCAATTTCATGATTGTGGGCATGGTAAGCGGAAAACGCCGGCGCGCCAGTGGTGGGTCGGATCTTTGGCGAAGACCTATTTGCCCAATTCCGCGGCCGTCGCCGCCAGCGATTCCAGCAGCAGCTTTTTCAACGTTTCCCAGCGCCATGGCCGGCCTTCGAGGAAGAAGGATTGGGAGATCGAGACCCGCAGCTGGGCGTATGAGTCCGCAGGGAACGCCGCCGCGAGGCTGTGGGCCAGCGTGGAAAATGCCATGCCCTTTACCTGCCGGACATCCAAGTTGGCGGCGACCAATCGTTGCCGCCAAGCTGCCGCGAATTGCTCCGCCACCACCGCGCCCTCCGGCGTCTCCAACAACACCAGGCCTTCAGTCGCCGGATCGGTGTGAAGCATCACATGCAACAACGCGTCGTGACGCCGCAGATCCTCCGCGATCCGCTGGTTGAGCGAGGCGCGGAATGGCCGCTCATGGCGGTCCGCCAGCTTCACCCGCGTGGCTTCGGGCAGGGTCTTTGAAAACCGGCTCCACCGCTCGTCCCCGTCTTTTTCGAGATCGATCAAAAGCCGCGTCACATCGCCATGCACCAATGGCGTCCGGAATTTCATCGCAAATCCCTGCCCGAGATTCAAAACCCCCGGCTCCCAGCCTTCGGATGATGTGAGCACGTCCTCCTGACCGCGGAAAACCTCCCGGTAAGCTTCAGGGACCGCGCAGGTCGCATTCTCACAACTGAAAAGAAATGCTGTTGTCATCTTGAAATTCGGTCCACCTGAAAAGGTTTGCCCCATTCGCCCGACAGTGCAACCACTTCGTTGGAATGCGCGAACGGTATTCCCAAACCTGCGCCGTCCCGCCGCTCATTGGAAACCTGTTCCTGACGCGGCTTTGGGTGCCCTTTCGAGGAAATCCCGCCGGCGGCGCGCTCGGGGCTGGCCGAAGATCGGGGTGGCATGTTCACTGGTGGCCGATGAACGACGAATTATTTGCCGATCTGCTGGCTGCCGTCGAGCAGCAGCTCACTTCAGCCCAAACCCCCTACGTCGGCGCGACGTTGCGGCGGTTGCTGAAGCTGGGGGTGGAGGAATCCGAGGCCAAATCCCAGATGGCGATGTGCTTGGGAGAGGAAATGGACGAGGTGCTGAGAAAACGGCGGGCGTTTGATGAAAAAGCCTACCGCGCGGCTTTGAATGCGCTGCCGCAGGCGGAGGGTGATGAGGTCGATGGCGCGCGGCCGGAAGCGGATTCGCCCTGAGGATTTTCACTCCATGTTGCGGAGTTTTTTCTGCTCGGTGATCCAGGCGCGGTCGGCGTCGCTGAGGCTGGTTTCCTTGGTTTGGGCGCGGCTGCCGTCGGGCTCGATCAGGACGAGGGTGCCCTTCGAGTAGGAGATGAGGCGGGCGAAGATTTTGCGGCCGCGGCGGTCCTGCCACTCGCGGTAGCCTTTGGCCTCGAGTTTTTTGCGCCAGCCTTTGTAGGCCTCGGCGGAGACAGCTTCGCCGTGGCGGATCAGGCCCCAGAAGTATTCGGCGTCGCCGCGTTTGTAGCCGCGGTAGCGGCCGATCACTTCGCCGCTGGGATTGAGCAGGACGAGCGATGGGTGACCAAGGATTTTATAACGCTTTTTCAGCGCGTTGACGTAGTGCTTGAGGTCGATCAGGCGGGTTTCCTTTTCATCGAGGCTGAGATTGGGATCGTCGGCTTGCACGTTGGCATCGACGCGGAGGCGGACCAGCTTGTCGTCGGCCCACGCGCCGAAGTCCTGGGTGGAGAACAATTCCTGGCTGAGGGCCTTGCACATCGGGCTGCTGGCGGAGTCGGTGAACCAGATCAGCAGCGGCCTGCCTTCGCGGGCGGCGCGTTGTTTGGCGATGGTTTCGCTGGCTTCCCAAGGGCCGCGTTTGGCGGTTTCGAGCAGGGTCGAGAGTTCGGGGATCTCGGCGTTCGGGTTGTCGGGGTCGGTGAAAACGATGTCCTGATCCGGGGTGATGTTGAGGGGAAATTTGCCGGCAGCGGCATTTCCACCGGCAGCGACGGCAGTGCCGGAATCGGAGGAGCGCGCGCGGAGTTGGGGCGGGATTCCGGAGGCGCCGAAAGGGCTGGGCGGTTCTTTTTCCGGTGAGCCGGTGATGCCGAGCTTGGCGCAGGAACCCAGCACCACGGTTAGAAACAGCAAAACTGACAGGCGGCGAAGCATCGGCAAAGTTACTTTTTCAAGCGGACCGGCGTGCCGCAATAGGTGCAGCGGAACCATCGGAACAAAAGGATGTGGAAGCAAACCGGCACGATGTGGCCTAGCCCGCGGACATGGTGCGCCTTGGAGTTTTTCAAACAAGCCCGCGGGACGAACTGCTTCTGCCCACAAATCCGGCAGGTCCCGCCGAGGCCGAAAATCAGATAGAGGAGGCCAAACACCGGCAGGCCGAGTGGGAATGCCAGCAGCCATTTGGGGACCCAGGAAAAATGCTCCGGCACCTGCGCGGAGAGCAACAGCAGCCCGGCGGAAATGATGCCGGCGGGCAGCATCAGCGCCAGCGTCAGGGTGACCAAGGCGCCGAACGCTATCGAGAGCGGATGGCTGTGGAGCACGCCGCGGATGTAGAACCGCGATTTCGGGTCGCGCCCGCGGTTGGTTGTTTCCCGCGGGCCGCGAATGAGTGAGACGCGGTCTTCGTCGGGCGTGTGCGGACTCTTGTGAGTCCGGACGCTGCCGGCGGCGATCGTCTCGGTGGATTTGAGCCGCGAGCTGTCGATTTGCATGCGCTCGGGCCCGTTGTCGGCCATTTGCACGAAGCTCGAAGAGACTGCGGGCCGCCCTTGCGGTGCTTGGGGGATGCGCGCGTCCACCTTCACTTCGAGGTCGCCGGAATAGCGGTTGAGGAAAATGGCGGCGGGAATATCCGACACCGCCAGCTGTTTTTCCATCAACTGGCGGGCGGGAAGCGGAATGGCAAATGGCGCGACGGCGAGCAGCGAGACCACTTGTGGCGACTCTTCGTGGTTCACCGGCATCACCGGCATCACCGTTTCACCGGCGGATTCCGCCCCGCCGGTGAGATCGCGGGCGGAGGAAATCCATTTTGCGACGTTGGCCCGGTTGGGGGCGCGTTTGGCGATTTGTAGGATTTTGTTGGCACGCTCGAGCTCGATGGCGAGTTCGCCCGCGCCCGCTTTGGCGAGCGATTCGGCGTCGAGGAAACCGGCCGCTTCGAGCAGTTCGAGCGACGACTTGCCGATGCCGGGGATGTTGCTGAGGTGGGTCATGGGTTGCTTTCGGCCCCGCGACACTAGTCGCTCACCGGGTGTTGGCAAGCGGTCATGCCAAGGCGGCGAGCATCTCGCCGAGCTGGATGAGCTTCGCTTGCCATTCGTCGAGCCGCGCTTTTTCCTGCTCAACCACATCCGGCGGTGCGCGATCGACAAAGCTGGCATTGCCGAGTTTGCCCTCGCACTTTTTCACTTCGATCTGGATGTTGGCGATTTCCTTGCTGAGGCGGGTGCGCTCGGCCTCGACGTCGATCAGGCCTTCGAGCGGCATGTAAACCTCGCCGATGGCGGTGACCGCAGCGGGCGTGCCTTTTGGCGCATCGTAGCTGGAATCGAGGGTGATTTCCGCGGCACCGACGAGCAGCGCGAGGACTTTGACTTCGCCTTGCAGCCACTCGGGAGCGGACTTGATGACCAACTTGATGTCCTTGCGGGAACCCACCTTGTATTCCGCTTTCAAGTTGCGCATCCGGCCGGCCGATTCGTAAATCTCCCCGGCGGTCATCTGAGCAGCGGCAATTTTTTCCTTGGGTATCAGGTCGAGCAGCGGCTCGGCTGGCAGCGGTTTCTGCATCAGGAATTCCCCTTCGGCAACGTAGCCCATCCGCGCGGAAAGCTCTTCGGTGACGTGTGGCATGTAGGGGCTGAGCAATTGCAGATAGCGGCCCATGATCGCGTCGAAGACGCCGAGGGCAAGCGCCTTCGCCCACGGCTCGGCGGTATCGCGCAGGTCGAGCTTCACGGCTTCCAGGAACTTGTCGCAGAAGTCATTCCAGAGGAATTCATACAAGCGGTGGCCGATTTCGCCGAAGCGGTATTCGCCATAAAGCTGCTCCAGATCGACGGCGAGTTCGTCGAGCTTCGCCATCGCGTTGAGGTGATAGGGGCGGGCGGAATCCAGGGTCTCCAACGCTTGGAACGGCTCGCCACCCATCTGGCGGAGGCGGCAGGCGTTGTAGAGCTTGTTGGCGAAGTTTCTGCCCTCCTCCACCGAGACTTCATCGAAGCGCAGATCGCTGCCGACCGGCGCGATCCGCATCAGCCCGAAGCGCAAGCCGTCGGCGCCGTATTTCTCCATCAGCTCGACCGGGTCCGGCGAGTTGCCTAACGACTTCGACATCTTGCGGCCTTTCAAGTCGCGGATGATCGAGGTGAAATAGACATTCTTGAATGGCAGCTCGCCGGTGAATTCGTAGCCGGCCATGATCATCCGGGCGACCCAGAAGAAAATGATGTCGGGACCGGTGACGAGGTCGTCGGTCGGGTAGAATTTTTTGAGCGTGTCGGTTTCCTCTCCGACGTTTGCCATGGTCGCAAACGGCCACAGCCACGAGGAAAACCAGGTGTCCATCACGTCGTCGTCGCGGGTCCAGTTTTCGGCGTCGGCCGGGGCTTCCACGCCGACGTGGATATCTCCGGCGGAAAAATCCGTCATCCCTAACGCTTCGGCATTTTTCAAATCCTCGAGTTTGTCCTTGCGATACCAAACCGGGATTTGATGGCCCCACCAGAGCTGGCGGCTGATGCACCAGTCCTGGAGGTTTTCCATCCAATGCGCGTAGGTTTTCGCCCAGCGCTCGGGACGGAATTTGATGTCGCCGTTGGCCACCGCGTCGGCGGCTTGTTTCACGCAGGGGTATTTCAGGAACCACTGCATCGAGATGCGCGGCTCGATCGGCACGTTGCCGCGCTCGGAATAACCGACGTTGTTGTCGTATTCCTCGATCTTGATGAGCAGGCCCGCTTCCTCCAACATCGCCGCCGCTTT
>JBIPND010000129.1:0-7168 GCA_044374015.1 Luteolibacter sp.
GGTGGTCGAGACGCTGTGGGGCGGCAGCGCGCTGGCCCTGCTGTTCGTCCACAACATCGGCGTGGAAATGGCGATGTGGTCGGTGGGCGTGATGATGATGAGCGGCGAGCGCGGGATGAAATGGCGCAGGCTGATCAACGGCCCGATCATCGCCGTGGCCATCGGTCTGCTGCTAGTCGCGCTCAACCTCGACGACCAGTTCAGCGGCCCGGCCCGCAAGGCAATGTCGATGATCGGCGTCGGCGCGTTTCCCATCGCCATCCTCATCACCGGCTGCTCGATGATCGATCTGGTGGGCACCGAAAGACCGACTTGGAAAATCGTGCTCGGCTCCTCGCTGGTCCGGCTGGTGCTCGCGCCGTTCGCCATTCTAGCAGCGGCGAAGTTCCTGCCGATCTCCACCGAGTTGCGGCAGGTGCTCGTCGTCCAGGCCGCGATGCCCGCCGGGATGACCGCCATCATCCTGGCCCGCATCTATCAGGGCCGGCCGGCCATCGCGGTGCAGATCGTCATCGCCACCACGGTGCTGAGTTTTGTCACCCTGCCGTGGATCATCACCTGGGGATGCCAATGGATCGGCCTGAAACCCTTGTTGCCATGACGCCCCATTCCAGCTTTCAATCCGACCATGAAAGCCATCGGCGCCCGCCAGTTCCTCCCCGTTTCCAATCCAGATTCGCTCGTTGAATTCGAAACCGCAGTCCCCTCCCCCGGCCCGCATGACCTGCTGGTCGAGGTGATGGCTTGTGCGGTGAATCCGGTGGACACCAAAATCCGGAAATCGTTAGGCGATGGCCCGCACGATCCGCCGCGGATCCTCGGCTTCGACGCCGCAGGCGTGGTCACCGCCATTGGCGGGCTGGTCACCGGCTTCGCGCCCGGCGACGAGGTGTTCTATTCCGGCGACGTCACCCGCCCCGGCAGCAACGCGCAGTTCCAGGCGGTGGATGCGCGGCTGGTCGCGAAAAAACCGCGGAGCTGGAGCTTCGTCGAGAGCGCGGCGCTGCCGTTGGTCGTTCTAACCGCTTGGGAGTTGTTGTTCGAGCGCATGGGCGTCGATCCCGCTGGCGCGGACCGCGGCAAAGCCCTGCTGGTCATCAACGGCGCGGGCGGAGTCGGCTCCGCGCTCATTCCGCTGGCGCTCGCCGCGGGGCTGGAACTGGTCGTCACCGCCTCCCGCCCCGAGACGCGGGCGTGGTGCGAATCGCTCGGGGCAAAACACATCCTCAATCACCGCGAACCGCTGCGCCCGCAAGCCGAAGCCCTCGGCTTCACGGAGTTTCCCTACATCGCCAATCTCTACGACACCGAAGCCTATTGGGAAACCACCGCCGAGCTGTTAGCACCGCTCGGCACGTTAGGCCTGATCGTGGAAACCGCCCACCCGGTCGAGATTGGCAATCCATTCCGTGTAAAAAGCCCGCGCATCGTCTGGGAATACATGCCCGCCCGCTCGCGGTTCCAGACTCCGGACATGCACCGCCAGGGCGAAATCCTCGCAGAAATCGCCGCCCGCTGCGACGCCGGGACTTTTCCCAAACTCGACACCCGCAGCTTCGACGATCTATCCACCGCAACCCTGCGCGAGGCCCACGCCGCGATGGAACACGGCAGCGCCCACGGCAAGTGGGTTTTCCAACAGAAACGCTAACCCACCGATGAGCTCGCGCAGCGAAACATTCTCCGTTAGAACCCACGGCAAAGGCACCACCGAGATCACCCGCGAAGTCGCCGCAATCGTCTCGCGGGCCGCGATCCGCCACGGCACCGTCACGGTGTTCGTGCGCCACACCAGCGCCAGCCTGGTGATCATGGAAAACGCCGACCCCAGCGCGCGGCGCGATCTCGAGGAGTTTTTCGAACGACTCGTGCCGGAGGACACCCCGTGGTTCAGCCACACCCAGGAGGGGCCGGATGACATGCCGAGCCACATCCGGATGGCGCTCACCCGCACCAGCGAGGTGATTCCGGTGATGGACGGGCGGATCGCCCTCGGCACCTGGCAGGGCATCTTCCTCTTCGAACACCGCCGCGCTCCCCACCACCGGGAAATCGCGGTGAATGTGACGGGTGAGTGACGCGCCACCTTCTAATAGACTGCTAGATCTTGCCATTCTGCCGCCAGCTGCGGCGCAACGCAACCGGTGCGAGATCCGGTTTGAAATTTTTGAGGAATTTTTCCTCCGCCTCCAAGGTCCCGGTGAGCAACAACGTCCCACCCGCGGGCAGGACCAGATCCGGCTGGGGATTGACCGTCCTAACACCGTCGTGGTCCACGGCGATGATCGTGCACCCGGTCTCTTTGCGCACGGCGCAATCGGCGAGCCGGCGGTTCGCCATCTTGTCGGGCACCGGCGAGGGAAACACGCAGACCCCTTCCGCCAGCAGCAGATTATCGCTTTCCCGGATGCGGTTGAAAATCATGTTGGCCCCCATCGAGGCGGAGGAAAGCACCAGGTCCGCGCCGGCGCGGTGGAGCGTCTGAACGTTGCGATCGAGCGTGCAGCGGGCGATGATTTGCAGGTTGGCGCGCAGCCGGCGGAAGAAGATGGTGAGCGAGATATTCACGTCGTCGTCATGCGGGGTGATGATGATGGTGTCCGCTTCGCGCGCCCGGGCCGCCTTGAGAATCTCGATGCGGGTGGCGTCGCCGATGACCGCCTCCGGGTGATCCACCACCCGCTCGGCGACTTTTTCAATGATGGTGGTGGATAGCCCGCTGGCCATCAACGTCCGGCTGGTGATGCGCCCCACGCGGCCGCCGCCGACGATGATGACGTGCGATTTTCCCGGTTGGCTGCGTCCGAAGGTGGTGTTGTAGGTGGCGATCTGCTCGGCGGTGCCGGCAAGCACCAGCACCGACTGGCGGGTGATGACCATTTCAGGCTCCACCGTACTGAGGTGACCATGGTCCCACACGCCGATCACACTCACGCCGGTGCGACTGCGGATTTGGCTGTCGGCCAGGGTGACGCCCTCCAGCTCGGTGCCGGCGGCATTGGCCTCCGCGATCTGCAATCCGCTCGTCTCGCCGATGATATGCGCCGCACAATCCTTGCCGATCACCCGGCGGGCGAGCGCATGACCCATCATTTGCTCCATCCGCAGCACCAAGGTGGCGCCGGCGAGCTCTAACATGTCGCGGGCGGAATCCGATGAGGCGGTGGCGATGATCGGCACATGTTCGGCCAATTCGCGGGCGGTGAAGGTGATGTTGGTGTTGATCACATCCGAGCGGGTGGCCACCAACATCGCGGCCTGCGGCAGCCGCAAACGGCGATAGGTTTCAGGATCATCGAGATCGCCCACCGCGCAGGAAACCCCTTGTTCATAGAGTTCGAGGGCCTCCGCGATGGTCGGGCACAGCACCACGTGCGGGTGGCCGTATTTGTCCAACATCGGGATCAACGCGAGCGTGATGGCGTCGTGACTGGTAAAAATAACATGGTTGCGGGTGTCTTCCGGCAACTCGCGCGGCGTGCGCGCGGAGGCCTGTGCCTTCATCCACGGCGCGTAGAAAAACTCGATGAAGGTGAACGGCAAAATCACCAGCAGGAACATCACGCCGGTGCCGAGCACCAGGATGGAAAACAAGCGCCCGAAATCGCCCTGGAAGGTGATGTCGCCGAAGCCCAGCGTGGTCATCACGGTGAGCGTCCAATAAAGCCCGGTGATCCAGCTGAAGTGCTGCCCCTCGCGCTCCATCAGGATGTGGAAAGCCACGCTGTAAACCACCACCAGCACAAACAGCACCGAAAGCAGCCGCAGCAGGGTTTTGAGGTTGGAGCGGCTGCTGCGATCCCCCAGTAGCGCGATGATGACGGAGATGAACGATTTCATGGTTTGTGTTAGATCATCGAGCCGGGAGTGATTTCGGAAATGGGCACCGACACCTTTCCCAACGCCCGCGGTTTCCGTCAACGTCTTAATCTCCCGAATCCATCCGTGGCTTTGGGATTCGCCGGAGGCGATATTCGCGAAGTGCGCAACGCAACAAGTGCAATGGCGCAACTCGACGAATATGCGCTCGGCTCACGCCTTTCCTATTTCCTCTGGTCCACCATGCCCGACGAAAAACCCGATCAACTCGCCCAAAAAGGCGAACTGCGGAAAAATCTATCCGCCGAGGTCCCGCGGATGTTGGAAGACGATCGCTCCAACGAATTCGTCAAAAACTTCGCCGGCCGGTGGTTGCAAACCCGCGACGTGGAAAGCGTCGGCATCGATGCCCGCGACACCGCGAAGCCCACGAACTCAACCGCGGCCTCACCGAAACACTCCTCACCTACGCCCTCGGCCGCGGTCCGGAACCCTGCCACAGCACCGCCCGCCTGGCCGGCATTTGAATTGGAGTGGCTGGCGCGTCTCGCACCAGACCGTTGCGGAGGCGTCTCGCCTCCTGTTAGCGATCCGCGCAGGGATTTCGGGGTTTACCTGGTAGCGATGCGTGCCACACTCGCGCCGTGCACCGACCCGCAAAACGCCAGGCTGGCCTCCTGCTGCCCGCCTTCTCACCCCGCCGCGAGGGCGACCTTGGGATTGGCGATACCCTCGCCCTCCGCGAATGGATCGACTGGGCGGCCGATCACCAGGTCGGCTTCATCCAACTGCTGCCGATCCATGAAAACGGCGCGGACGAAAGCCCCTACAGCGCGATTTCCTCCTCCGCCCTCGAACCGATCTATCTGACCATGGACGCCGGGGAAATCCCGGGGCTCACGCCGGGCGACCTCGCCCGCGCGCGTGAGCAACTCGGCGACGCACTGCAGGCGAAACTCGTCGATTACCCGGCAGTCCGGCGGGTGAAACGCAATTTGCTCGAGCTCGCGTGGTCGCGCTTTGACCAGGCCGAGCCCTTACTGCGCGAGGAATTTCTCCAGTTCAAACAAAACGAAGCCTTCTGGCTCGGCGATTATGCGTTGTTCCGCTACCTGATGGAGCTCCACGGCGAGACGCTCACCTGGGACCAATGGCCGGAGACCTGCACCACCCCGGAAGGCGCGCGGGATTTCATCGGCCATCTCCGCGCCCAAGACGGTCCGGCGGTCGATTACCGCTTGGAGTATTTCGCGTTCGTCCAGTGGCTTTGCTACCGCCAGTGGCTCGCGCTGCGCGCGCATGCCGAGTTCCGCCACGTGCAATTGATGGGCGACGTGCCGATCGGCATCGCCTTCCATTCCTGCGATGTGTTCTTCGAACGCGACGAATTCCATCTCGACTGGTTCGGCGGCTCACCGTCCGAAGGCATGGGCCAGCAGGATCCGTTTTTCCAACAGTGGGGCCAAAACTGGGGCATTCCGCTCTACCGCTGGGATTACATGGAAGAAAACGGCTTCGCCTGGTGGACCAAGCGCATCAAACAGCTCACCCGGTTTTTCGACATCTTCCGCCTCGATCACATCCTCGGCTTCTATCGCATCTATGCCTTCCCGTGGCACCCCGCCCGCAATTCGCAATTCCTTGGGCTCAGCCACGAACAAGCCGCCGCCCTCACCGACGGCAGCCTGCCCCGCTGGCACTCGCGCCCCGATGACAGCGTGGAAAACAAGGCCGCCAACCGCGACGAGGGCGACATCCACCTGCGCGCCATCATCAAGGCCGCCGGCAAGGCCCGGATCATCGCCGAAGACCTCGGCTGGGTGCCCGAATACGTGCGTCCGCATCTCGCCGATCTCGAGATCGCCGGCTTCCGCATCCCGCACTGGGATTGCAACGAATTCGGCACTCCAACTCCGGGCAATTGTTTTCCGGAAAACTCCTTCGCCACCTACTCCACCCACGACCACGATCCGGTCAACGGCATCTGGGCCGGCTGCCTCCACGTCATCCAACAGCATCAGCAAAACCCCACCGAGCAAAGCGGCTGGTGGGTGGATGGTGCCCACAACGCCCTGCGCATCCTCTCCGAATTCGCCGGCGTCCCCATCCCCAAACAGGGCCCGTGGCCACCCTACACCGAGGGCATCCGCCTGCGGCTGATCAAAGCCCTGTTCTCCTCGAATTCCCGCTACGCCGCGCTGATGGTCACCGAACTCTTCGGCCTCGGCGACCGCATCAACCGCCCCGGCACCTCCGGCGGTGAAAACTGGCGCTTCCGCATGCCATGGACCCTTGAGGAAATCGAGGAAGACCCGGCCCTCAAAGCCGTCGGCCAAAAACTCGCCGCCACCATCAGCATCACCCACCGCGCGTGAGCCGCCCCACGGGCTCTCCGCCCCCGGTGCTTCATTCCCCGGTCCGGAGTCCAAGCTTTAGCTTGCCTCCCGATGATCGCAGCCGGTTTGCGCGTGGGTGCTTCATTCCCCGGTCCGGAGTTCAAGCTTTAGCTTGCCTCCCGATGATCGAAGCCGGTTTGCGCGTGGGTGCTTCATTCCCCGGTCCGGAGTTCAAGCTTTAGCTTGCCTCCCGATGATCGAAGCCGGTTTGCGCGTGGGTGCTTCATTCCCCGGTCCGGAGTTCAAGCTTTAGCTTGCCTCTTGAAGAGCACGGTAAACCGTGAACTCCGGACCGCCTTCCGTTAGCACACGGCCAATGGGGTGCCGCCCTCGACCCGACTGAAAAGATCCTCAACGGTGTCAATGTCGCCAAACCGGGGGCTGAAGATTGATGAAATCAGCAGCGAACCCGAGGGCGACATCGCTTGGCACGGCATGCTCGACCTCGATCCGCACGTCCGCCGCGGCTACCGGGAAATCCGGGTGAAATTCAAGGTCAAGGGCGACGCCGACGCAGCCGCCATCAAGGAACTCGTGCAAAAATCCCCGGTCTTTGACACCCTCGCCTATCCGGTGAGGATCAAAGTCGAAGTGGCAAAAGTCGAATAAACCCCCAAGCGGCAGCGCCCCCTAAGGAGAGGCGGACTCCGGCCGCCTTGCTCAGGAAAAGCCCATGAACAGCGAGAATCACTCTTTCATGGTCCCCTCATGGTCACTGGCGAGCGAATCTCGCCCTCCTCGCGACAAGAATCCCGACCGATCCCGTTAACCTGAAACGCATCCCCCCAAGCGGGTGGCGGGTCGGCACCTTGCAAGTGCCGACCCGCTCTGCGCTCCGGCTGTCGTACCACCTCCAGTATTCCCAACTCTCCGCAGGCAAGCCGAAGCGATGTTTGTTAGGGCTGGCTCGTCTTGAGGCGGGCGAAGTTTTGCGCCGGGCTTCCCGGGGTGAG
>JBIPND010000130.1:0-7143 GCA_044374015.1 Luteolibacter sp.
ACCCGAGACTGAACAAATCGATGGCGTGGCCGAGCCGCATTTTCTCGGCGTGTGGAAATCCTGGGACACCTGGCTCACTGACAAGAAGGACAGTCTGACGATTCAAGACACCTACAAACGCGGCCGCGACCCTTCGTTGTTCCGTTGCTGGCTGGCCAGCCACCCGAATTCCAAAGATTATGAAACGGCTCTGACGTCCGCACCCTTGGCCGACCGAGTGACGCTGGTTGGCGTTAAATCCGCTGGCAATGATTCAGCCAATCACGTCAAGGTTCCGCGGGTCCCCCTGCAGAGCGGCAGCTCTAAAGGGTCTTATGCCTGGTGGGTGGCCGACGAGTCGCAGAAAATCCGGCTTGATCTCAAGAACCGGGCCGAGACCACCCCGTCATCGGCCCAGACCATCTCCGGCCACACAGGCCGGCCAGGCATCGAATCCCTGGCCGACATGCAAGCCTACGACACCACCGACCTCGCGCTCGACAAAATGATCACCACCGGTGAGGCCGCGATCCAATCACCGAAGGTCGTTGATCATTTTCACAACCTAACGGCATATTCCAGCGGATTACTCACCGACGTGCGTGCGGGCGGCTTCAAAAGCGACCTCAATCAAGCGTTCGAGACCAGCTCCACACCCGCGGAGATGACCACCGTTAATCTTTTCGGCGGTCGCACATTTGACGCGCCGATACGTCCGTTAGGAGTTGAATTGGGTAAGATCAAGCCGAAAAATCCTTATGTGGCGCCCGTCTCGTGGCGGCAGATGCGAGAGTATTACCGGCTCTATCGATCGTTCGACGCCAAGATGCAGCCGGTGAAATGGGCCGGCAGCACCCCGGAAACGCGCCGCTTCATGATGGGCCGCAAGGTTTACCCGCACATCGCCGATGAGCCGGACACCAAGGGCTACGCCCGCCAGTTGGTCCTTGTTCGCCAGAGTTGGATCCTAGCCACCCGCACTCAGAATAAAGCCACTCCGACTGGTGGCAATGCCAAGGACTATTTCATCGTGGCCGTGCCAGTCGTGTACTGGTGGAATCCCTATAACATCACCATGAAGGTGGGCAGCAGCGAGGTTTTATCGGTGGCCACTCTGGATTTGACCACCACCGTGCAGTGCCAGGTCTATCGAGGGACTAATAGGGTGGGGGGGCCGCAGACCTTGTTGATGAATGGTGGTTATGTCGGCTACTCCGTATCCCCCACGGAAGTAGGTAACAAGGACATCGTATTCGGGCCCGGCGAAGTAAGGGCATTCAGCGTGAACGAGGCGATTGTAAGCGGCGGCGGCCAGATGAACAGCCTGCTCTTCAAAGCCACTCCGGGCTACGAACCCTTGCGCAACACCCCGGCGACCCGAGGTTTGCAATATCCCATCTACGTAGGGCCCGACTCAAGCGACGAACCGACATTCGCCCTGCGCATTGACAAGGGTCAGCGCTACAGCGATCACCGTTTTTGGGGCAGTGCGGATGGCTCCGTCAACGTCGGCATCTGGCAAACCAACACTGCGACGCATGGCTCGGTCGATGAAGCCGGCACCCCGATGAAGGGAACAAACAGTGCGTTGGGATGCACGATCGGGGGTTACTCGGTGGACTGGCTCACCCCGGCAGAGAGTCTCTCCGCCTCGATCATCGCCGATCAAGCCGCCACCCGCGCACGCTGGGATTTAGGCAGCACCCAACCCACTCCGGTCGCCATCCTCAGTATGGTGGCGAAATCCGCCGAGCAGCTCCCATTTGAAAATGGCAGCGCCGCTTATGCCAAGGACTACCGCAACCGCACGTGGCTCCATGCCCCGCCCACGGCCTTGGCCTGTTACTTAATGAACCCGACCGATCTGTCGCGTGCACAATCCCCTTATCAGATTCATTTCCGTGCAGTCAACGGCGATCAGGAAGTGTCACAATACATTCAGGTCAACGGCAAATCCGGATATTTTGGCGGCGGCCACACGGCGGCCACCGGCCAGACACGCCTCACCATGCTGAGTCTGCCGAGCGCGCCTGTCACCAGCCTTGCGTCATTCGCCGGCATGCGCATTGATCACGCCCGGGCGCAAATCATGCAACACAATGATCGGGACTCCCCTCGACCGAACGACCCATTTGCCAGTTCGTCGTTCTATCCAATGTACAACCTCAAACATATCAGCCATGTCGGGGCGGCCTTCGGCGCGGGGATCGGCAATTCCTACGCCCATCCCATGATCGCCCCTAACGAAACCTACACGCGCACCGCCATGGGCATGGATCCCGGAAATTCCTATGGGAATGGTGCCATGTCCACCAATCTGGAGGCGTTCGATGACAATTGGGATCATCTGTTTCTTGCCAACGAAGGACTTTGGGACTCATGGACCTGCTCGGGCATCGCCCCCGAAATGACCAATGACAAGGTGACCACCACCAAAAGGGAAGTCGCCCGCCGGTTCTTCGCAGGCGAACCCACCACGCTCTCGCGCCACTTCGCCCCCAACCTCCAGGGAAAATCCGCCACCGAACTTGCCAACCTCGCAGAAACCCCCACAGGCTACCGCACCCTCACATCTTATTTAACTAACAACGGACAGTTCAACGTCAACTCCAGTTCCAAGGACGCTTGGAAAACCCTGCTCCTGAGCTTGCGCGACCGACCGCTCTCCTATCTCGATGCCAATGGCAGCAACCCCGCCGTGCTGCGCGATTCGGCAACCGTCAACCTCGCGCGCTTTCCGCTAACCAACAACCCGGTGGCGGGCAACGGTCCCCAGGACGATACCTCGTGGTGCGGCACCTCCACTCTAACAGACCCCGAAATCGATAAGCTCGCCGAACAAGTAGTGCGCCAGGTTAAACTGCGCGGGCCATTCCTCAACTTGACGGAATTCATCAACCGCAGGTTGTCAACGGATGATCTGGGGGTGACTGGTGCTTTGCAGGCCGCCATTGATTGGGACGAATTCGATGCCAGCTACCGCGGTACTGGTGGCGGGATTAACAGTATCAACGGGAAATACAAGAACGGCGCCCAAATGATCACCACCACGCCGGCCACCTATCCCAACCCCAAAGCCGCCCTCGGTTCGCGCTTCGCCGGCATCCCGGGATATGTCATGCAGTCCGACATCCTCCAGGGCCTTTCTTCATCGATCACGGTGCGCGGCGACACCTTCCTTGTCCGCGCCTACGGTGAATCGCTCCTGGCCGATGGGACCACCGCCGCCCGCGCGTGGTGCGAAGCAGTCGTTCAACGCCTGCCCGATTACATCGTCCCAACCGACGCCGCGAACAAATACCTCAAACTTTCGGACGGCAGCCCCGCCCCCAAACCCGCTCTGTCCACCCTCAACCAAAGCTTCGGCCGCCGCTTTCAGACCGTCTCATTCCGCTGGCTCTCACCCGCCGAAATATGATCCGGCGCTAACTCCTTGGACACCACCATGCCGGCGCGTTTTCTTTTAATCTTCAATCCCTTTCCACCCATTCTTTGAAAGTCTTTCTCGCTATTCTCGTTTTAACAACTAACTGCTTTGCAGAGGAACGCCCGTGCGAAGTTGCGTTCGCCGCCCTCAACCTGCCTGCTGGATCGGACGGTCTGCTGCACCTGCGGACCGGCAAGGAGGCCAGCACCCCGGTGCAACTTAGTGTGCGATATTTTTCCACGCGGCTGAAAGTTCCGGGCAGTGTTATCCAGTTCTTCGCCGCCCCCGTTCCAGCCGACGCTGATCCGCCGCCCACGCCCTTGCTGACCCTAGCCGTTCCCGAGCGCACCCGGCTCGCGTATGCCATCCTCTGGGCAGATCAGGATGAAAACCACAAGACCCGTTGGCAGGGCAGCCTTTTCAACGCTGCGGACTGGCCACAAGGCAGCCTGAAGCTGCTCAATGCCTGCCCCGATCCACTTGGCATCACCGCCGGTGATCAAAAAATCCTGCTGCTGGCAGGCAAGTCGTCGAATTTCACATCGAGCGCGTGGCCGGATTCCTTTCCGGTCAAAATCCATCAAACGACGCCTGTCATGAAAACCGTGTTTTCCTCGGTCTGGCGTATTACCGCCAGCCGCCGCGAACTCTGCGTAATCTTCAACTCTGGCAACTCAGTGACTCTCCGCTCACTCATGGATCTGCAAGCGCCTCCTCTCACAAAGGTCCCCTGAGCAGGGTAAGCCCCCAACCTGGCGCATGACCGCGACCATGGTGGATGAAGCGCTCTCGAAGAGCAATCTATCCAGAATCATTGCAGCCGCTCTCAATGGCAAGAACATCGACTTGGGCGATGTGCTAACTACGGTGCTAGTGCCTGATGGCTCCAAGTTGACGTTTGAAAAAAGGATGGAAGACGGCAGCTCACGGTCAGAGATGCGAAGGGCGTGACGACCTTCTCTGGCCCCGTGGAAACCGCCGCACAGCGCGAGGCCGTGCCTGCATCTTACCGCAGCTTCATCCGCTTCGCCGAGCCCCCGTTCGAAGAGGGCGACGCCTCGCCCGGCAAATAACCACTGCCGCTGTTTTTCACGGCGAGGGGATCTTGATGGTCGGATTTGTGGAACTGTCGGTTTCAGTCCCACGCAATTTTGCGCAAATGCCGGGAATTGGCTTCCACTCGCTGCGGGGGGGGGGTCTAATGGCCGCATGACCAAGACAGCTGATGCGATGGATCAGATTCTGGCGGCGAGCGCGTTCCGCCAGTTCTGCCTGCGGGGAATCGCCCGTGTGACCATGGATGACATCGCCGCGGACGCCGGAGTGACAAAGGGCAGCCTTTATTGGCACTACCGCTCGAAGGCCGAAGTGATCGCGGCTGCCTGCGACCATTACTACGAAAGCTGGCGGGCGCAGATGTCTAATGAGACCGCAGGAGAGGATTCCGCGGCAAGCAAGCTGGCGAAGGCGATCCGTTCCTCCGTGCGCACCTGTCTCATCGACGAGGGAAACCGAACATTCACCCTTGAACTCTTCACGCTTTCCATCCACGACCCGGAAGTTCGGGGAAGCTGGCGGAGATTTTTCAACGATGTGAAGGAGTTCTACAACGCTCGGCTCGCGGCTGCGATGCGGGAAGGCCATGCCGTTTTGGCGGATGCCGAAGAAGCCGTCGATCTCATGCTCTCCGCCATGGAGGGATACAAACTGCGCGCCTTGTTCGAGCCGGAACTTTGTTCCCGTGACGCGGAAGTGCGAATCACCCGTGAGTTGCTGGGAATCGTCGGGCTGACAACGCCGGAAGAGCGGACCATCAAAGCCGCCGCCCGCAAGGCGCGCCGGTAGGTGTCCGCGGGCGGGATCCGGTTTCAACGGCTCAGTCGCCAGCGTCGGGCTGTGTAGGCGGCTGAACGGGTTCCGCTTGATACCAACGCCAGCCCGATCCGGTTCGGAATTCATATAAAATAACAACCGAATGGAAAGAACCGCCTGGAATGCTCCGTTTCTTTCACGCCGCCATACTCTAGGGTATGGACCAGAGCAACTTACTAACATACCAAGCCATGAACCCACTGTTTGATCCGCATCCTGCCCACTCCCGCCGTCATTTTCTCAAGACCTCCGTTGCCGCTGCGGTCGGCTGCACGGCTGCCGGGCACGCCGCCGGCAACACGCCTCCTCCATCGGAACGCCTGAATCTGGCGGTGATCGGTCTGGGAGACCAAGGCGGCGGTCTGCATACCCCAACCTGGTGCGGAGTGCCCGAATCACGTCTGGTGGCGGTGTGCGATGTCCACAAGGGCAAGGTTGAGCGTGCCAAGGCGGTGGCGGATGCCAACCAGGGCAAGGGTTCCTGCACCGGCTATCACGATTTCCGCGAACTGCTGGCGCGCGATGACATTGACGCGGTTTCCATCGCCGCGCCGGACCATTGGCACGCCCTGATTGCGCTCGCGGCCATCCGCGCCGGCAAGCATGTCTATCTAGAAAAGCCGGTGGCATACACGGTGGCCCAGGGCCGCGCGCTGGTGACTGCGGTCCGCCACTATGGCACCGTGCTGCAAAACGGCACCCAGCAGCGGTCGATGACCCCGTTCCAACAAGCCTCATGGCTGGCGCGTTCGGGTCGCTTGGGCAAGGTGCACACCGCCATCGCAACTTCTCCCTACGGCTACCAGGGTGGCGACCCCAAACCCGCGCCGCCGCCGGCTGAACTCGATTACGAGTTTTGGTTGGGGCCGGCTCCATCCAAGCCCCATTCGCCCGGCCGCGCGGACGGCCACGGTGGCTACGGATGGTATCAGATCCTCGACTACTCGGGCGGATGGATCACCGCCTGGGGCTCGCACCATGTGGATTGCGCGCAATGGGGGCTCGGCAAGGACAGCGAGGCGCCGCGGCAGGTGGAAACCACCGCCGAGTTTCCGCGCGAGGGATTGTTCGATACCGCGTGGAAATGGCGCTCCGAGTTCACTTATGCCGACGGTGCCAAGCTGATTTTCGGCACCGAAAACGAATCCGGCGGTAAGATGAACGTGCAGATCATCGGCGATCAGGGCTGGGTCTGCGCCGACCGCGGCCAGCTTGACGCCTATCCGAAGTCCCTGCTCGCAGAGCGCCCCGGGCCTGAGGCGGAAGCCTGGTCGAAACACCACTACCGCGATTTTCTCCACGCGATCCGCGAAGGCCGCGACCCGGCGGCCCCCATCGAGGTGGCCCATCTTTCCACCACGCTCTGCCATCTAACCAACATCTCCGGCCAGCTCGGCAGAGCGCTGCGCTGGGATGGCACCAAGGAACGTTTCGTCAATGACCCCGTGGCTGACAGGATGCTCGACAAGACACTCCGCGCCCCATGGAAACTCGATGCCTGATCATTTTATGAAAACACTCACTATTATTTGCTTCGGCTTGCTGGGTTGCCTGTCCGCAGCCCAAGCGGATCCCGCGACGGCGCTGAAAACCTTCGCGCAATACGAACAGGGCCAACCGCCTGCCTGGGTATCCGACGCCCGCGCCGCGGTGTTCCATCAGACCAACGACCCCACCACACGGGCCTCAAGGGAAGCTGATCTGCTCGCGTTTCTGCGCTCAGACGCCACCCAACAAGCGAAGGCAATTGCCATCGGCTGGTTGGGTGTGATCGGAGGACCCAACGCGATTCCAGAGATTGAGAACGCCGGAACCCCCCCGGAACTCAAGGAGCCCGCGCGGGAGGCGGTCTTGCAGATTCGCGA
>JBIPND010000131.1:0-7100 GCA_044374015.1 Luteolibacter sp.
TATCGCCGAGGATGACAATGAATATGTGGTGAAAGCCGAACTCCCCCAAGTCAAGAAGGAGGACATCAAAGTCAGCGTGGAAGATGGCACCCTCTCGATCAGCGGTGAACGCAAAGTGGAAAAAGAAGAAAACAACCTCAAATTCCACCGCATCGAACGCGCTTACGGCCGATTCCAAAGAACCTTCAGCCTGCCGGATGAAACGGACCACGACAAGGTCACTTCGGAATACAAGGACGGCATCCTGACCATCCATCTGCCGAAGAGTCCGAATGTGAAACCCGCATCCCAAGTGATTCCCGTGAGTTGATCATGGCGCGCGCGGGCGTTCCGCCATAACAACCCAACGCCCGCACGCATCAAATGGGTGGTCGCCGATTCCCATCGGCGGCCACTTGTTTTTTGCAGGCCGGGAGGCGCGTCCGCGAATGACTTACAGCGGGCAGGTCAAAACCCGCGTCCCGCTCTCCGGGAACCCGCCTATGCATCCCGCGTGACCATCTCCGCGTCTCACTCCGGGAGCGAGTGTCCGCGGCAGGAGAGGGTCTTCGCGTCCTTCGGCGGGTTTTGCGGCTTGCTGTTTGCCCAAAGGCCTCGTTATTCCCTACGCCGCACGAAGGCTGCTCCCCGGATGGACGGATTTGTGGGCCACTTTTCCACCATGCATCAACCGCTTGCCCCGATCCGCCGCCCCGCTTCCGGCTGGATCGGATGCCCGAAATCCAAGCCTCCCGGGAGGTTTTACGATTTTTGCAAAGTCGTTTGGCGCGGCGTTTTTGCTGTCACGATGCGGGTGAAATCCACCGGCGTGGACAGTGTCCGTTGCCACGGCGGCATGCATTCCGTCTTGCAAGGACGGTTCATGCAAGGGGCGGCGACGGGAGTTGGAGACGATTGCTTCGGACATTGGCGTCTCTCCCGCATGAGGCGTCCTTTCAGGACGCGCGGATTCCCAGAAATTCCGACCCGGCACTGTGTGCCGGGCTTTGATGATCCGTCCTGTTGGGACGAAGAGCGGGAAATGGGCATAAAGCCCGGCGCTCAGCCTTCCACCCGCGGACGGCTCTTTTCCCTCACCCGCTCCAGCAGCGTGGGATCGTCCTCCAACGCATCCGCCACGGCGCGGATGACGTTGAGCGTGGGGCGGGACACGTGGTGTTCCATGCCCTCCACGTCGCGGTAAATGGTTTCCTCGTCGATGCCGAAAAGCCGCAGAAACCGCGTCAGCGTTTCGTGCCGCTCGATGATCGCGCGGGCGATGCGGTGGCCTTCCTCGGTGAGGATGGTGCCGCGGTATTTTTCGTGTTTCACCAATCCTTCGGCATCGAGCCGCTGGAGCATGTTGGTCACGCTGGCTTGGGAAATGCCGAGGTTTTTCGAAACATCCACGGCGCGGGCATAACCCTTGGCCTCGATCAGATGGAGAATCTGCTCAAGGTAATCATCCATTGCGACAGAGCCGCTGGTGCGCCGGGGAGGTGATGTCACAGGGAGGCGGAGCTTATCGGGTGGATGCGGGTAGGGAAAGCTTTGAATTTTGATAGATTCCGGCATTCGACGCCTGGAACTCGGCTTTGAGGCGCACTTGCAGGCTGGAAAGATCGACCAGACGCCAGCCGGTAAACGTCCACAACCGGGTTTTGCCATCGTGTTCGATGCCGACCAGCAGGTGCACCGCATCATCGGTGATTTTCAGGGTTTCCAGTTTCGGTTCGAAATAAAACGTGCGGAACGTGCTTTCGGCGGAGCCCTGCTCGACGAGTTTTGGATCCAGATAGAAAACCTGCCCGGACTCGCGATCGACCATCCGCAGATCCGGGTAGCCGGACCGCTGGTGTCCGCCGCCGCGCGTCGGCGGCACTTCGCAGCTGAAGCCGGGCAGCGCATCGATGCGGGCTAGCAGGCCTTCCTCAAAAAAGCGCGACGCCTCGTTGATCCGGCGCAACTGGCGGACGGGCGAGCTGGGAAGATTCAGTTCGGTTAGCGTTTCCGCCAGCGCCTTCTCGATGGCGGCGACGACCCGCCGGTGCGCGGCGCTGTCGTCCAGCGGCAGCACCCGCTTGCCGGAACACGCCTCGGCGACGGTGGCGAAGGCGAAGGTCCGTTTGGATAGATTTTCATCGAGCAGCGACCTCACCAACTCGCGATCGTCTGTTTCCAGCGGCGGCGGCTTGGGGCCGGCCTGCTGCTGCTTGCACGCACCTAGCAGCACCACCGCGCAGGCGCCGAATAACAGTTTGGAAAGTCGTTTCAAAAGCGGGGTTTCAGGTTCTCCGGCGATGGTGCCAGAGCGAGGTGTCCGGGTGAAGCAGCGAATCCATCGGCGCGTCGGCGAGTTGATGGGACTCGATGATCCGGGCCAACAAAACGAGCGAGGCCACCGCATCAAACAGCGCGTCGTGCCAGGATTTTTCCGGGACGATTTCGCGGATGGCCGGCGTCAGCCCTTGCGCCTCGCACAAGGCACCCAGCGAATGATCCAACAACTCCGGCCACGCGGCGCGGGCTAACAGCAGCGTGTCAACCCACGGCCCGAAGCCGTGCCCCGGAAACGTCCGCAAGAAGCGTTTTTCGGTGCCTTTGCCGTGGGCCACCACCACCGCTCCCGCCAGCCGCCCTTTCAACTCCGGCCAGAGTGATAGAAGCGACGGCGCATCGGCCAGCTGCTCGGGACCGATGCCGTGGACTTTCCGCGCCGACCACTGGATCGGCTGATCGGTGAACAGATAGGAAACAAACGCGCTTTGATGTCCGCCTTCCAGCGACCACGATGCGAGGCCGATCTGCACCGGGCTGTCGGTTTTGCCCCGGGACGCGCCGGCCGATTCGAAATCGATGGCGGTGAACCGGCAATGGCGGGTGACGGGCATGCGCGACTTTTCCTCAGTCCGCATCGGCCACGCAAGCCGCTTGTCCCAAGGCGGCGCGGGCGGCGGCGAATCCCGGTTTGATCCGGTTGAAAATGATTTTGATGCGCGCGTCGAACGGCGCGAAGGCGCTCTTCATCGCGTTGAGCGAGAGTTTTTCGAGCTCGAACAGATTGAGGTTGAACAACTCGGTCGCGAGGGTGGTTTCGCGGGTCATCGAGGTGTCGCTCATCAGGCGGTCGTCGGTGTTCAGGCACACCCGGAAGCCGCGGCGGAAAAACAGCGCGAATGGATGCTCTTCCAAGCTCGGACACGCACCGGTGTGGAGGTTGCTCAGCAGGCACATTTCCAGCGGCACGCGGCGGTCCAGAATGTATTGCGCGAGCCGGCCGAGCTTCATCGTCCCGTCGCTGTGGATCTCGATGTCGTCGCGCAAGCGCGTCGCATGGCCGAGGCGGTGGGCTCCGCAATATTGCAACGCCTGCCAGATCGATTCCGGACCATAAGCTTCTCCCGCGTGAATCGTGATGTGGAAATTCGCGCGCTCGATCGCTTGGAATGCCTCCACATGTTTTTTCGGCGGGAAACCATCCTCGCCGCCGGCCAGATCGAAGCCCACCACGCCCATATCCCGGCAGCGGATCGCCAACTCGGCGGCCTCTAACGAATTCGTCAGGTGCCGCATCGCGCAAATGATCAGCCCCCACTCGACGCCATAAGTTTGCTCGCCGCGTTCGAGTCCGGCGATCACGGCGGCGACGACTTCATCCTGCGTCAGGCCGCGCTCGGTGTGGAACACCGGGGCGAACCGCACTTCGGCATAGACCACGCCGTCGCGAAACATGTCCTCGATGAATTCGAAGGCCACCCGCTCCAGCGCTTCCGGCGTTTGCATCACCGAGGTGGTGTGGAGAAATCCTTCGAGGTATTCCGGCAAATTTCCGCGCTGGGCTCCGCGGTGGAACCAATCTGCCAGATCCGCGGCGTCGGTGGTCGGCAGTCCGGCGTAACCGAGATCCGCCGCCAGCTCGACCACGGTCGAGGGCCGCAGCCCGCCATCCAGGTGCTCGTGAAGCAGGACTTTGGGCAGTTTGCGGATGTCCACCGCGCGGGTGAGCGCCGTGCCACAAAGCGCCTTGGAATTGTTGGGATGCTTCATGGTCGTAACTCCCGGCTAACAGAACCGGTTCAGCCTTTGATCTCCATCAGCATTTGTGGGTTGTTGGAGAATTTTTTCAGAAAGAACAACAGCCGCTCCATCGCCTCGGCCGGGCGATGGCCGGATAGTCCGCGGCGGATGAGGTGGATCTTGTGGAGCATGTGGTCGGCCAACAGCAGCTCCTCGCGGCGGGTGCCGGACTTGAAGATGTCCACCGCCGGATAGATATAGTTTTCCGCGATTTTGCGGTCGAGCACGAGTTCCATGTTTCCGGTGCCTTTGAACTCCATGTAAATGGCTTCGTCGGCGCGGGAGTTGGTCTGGATCAGCGCGGTGGCAAGGATGGTTAGAGAACCTCCGCCACGGGTGTTGCGGGCGGCGGCAAACAGGCGGCGCGGCACTTCGAGCGCGCCAATGGTGATGCCGCCGGAGCCGGTGCCGCGGTTGCGGTTGCCCGCGCCCATGCTCATGCCGGCATTGTAAGCGCGGGCGAGGCGGGTGATCGAATCCATCAGCAGGAAAACATCCTTGCCGGCCTCGACCAGCCGCTTGGCGCGCTCGATGGCGAGCTCAGCCATCCGGCAGTGGTTGCGCGGCTGCTCGTCATTGGAGCTGGCGTAAATTTCCACCCCCGGAAGCGCGCGGCGGAACTCGGTGACTTCTTCCGGCCGCTCATCGACGAGCACCACCATCAGATGGATCGCCTCGTCGTATTTCTCGCGGATCGCCTCCGCCATGTGCAGCAGCAAAGTGGTTTTTCCCGAGCGGGGTGGCGAGACAATCAGCCCGCGCTGGCCGCGGCCGACGGGGGCCATGATGTCGATGACGCGGGTGGTGAAGCGCTCCGGAGTGGTTTCGAAACTGATGCGGCGCGTCGGATTGATCGCCTTGAGCTCGTCAAAGTGCGGCAGCTTGGCGGCCTCCTCGGGCGGCATGTCGTTGATCCGGGTGATCTCGACGAGCTGGGGACCGCGCGGACCTTCCTGATAGACGCCGTGAATCCACTGGCCGAGCCGCAGGTTGTATTTGCGGATCGTCTCCGGAGTGACAAACACATCGTCGCGCGCTTGTTCGAAATTTTTGTCGGGAATCCGCAGGAAGCCGAAACCCTTGGGCGCGAGTTCCAACATGCCGTTGGTTTCGATTTTCGGGCCGTTGAGCTGGACCGCGCGGCGGTCGCCGAAATCGTTGGAATTTGCCTGCTGGCCGCCGCTTTCGTGACGCTGGCGGTTCGGCGGATGTTGCTGACCTTGGTGTGGCTGGTGCGTTTGCCCGCCTTGTTCCTGGCGCTCGCCGCTGCGGCGCTTGCGCTTGTCGCGGCGGCGCTTGCTGCGGCTTTCGCGCGGTTGGCCCTGGGTGTTTTGTTGGCCTTGGGCGTTGGGTTGGCCCTGGCCATCGCGCTGTTGGGGATTGCGCTGGGGTTCTTGTTGGCGCTCTTGGCCCCGCCGCGGTTCCTGCGGTTCTCGCTCGCGCGGCGGCGGTTGCACGGCTTGGGGCGCATCCTCCGCAGGCTCGCGGGTGGCGATGGGTCCACCACCGGGAACCCGGCCATAGCGGCGCGGGGCCTCGATGGGTGCTTGCTGGGCCGGCGCGGGTGGAAGTGTGGGAGGTGGTGTGGCTGGCGCTTCGGCGGCGACCTTTTTCGCCCGCGATGCCCGGGCCGGACGCGGTGCCGCGGCAGCCTCGCTAACAGGAGCGGGAGCGGCTGTGGGAGCCGGTGGCGTAATGAATGGCAGCTCCGGCGACAAAGTGGCATCGAGCGACTTTTTGGCAGCGGTTTTTTTCGCCACGACCTTCTTGACGGCGGCTTTTTTCGCAGCGGCCTTTTTGGCAGGCACTTTTTCCGCGTCCGGCTGGGTGGCGGTTTTGCTGGCGGCTTTTTTCGTCACCCGCTTGCGGGCGCTTGGGGCGTCGCCCGCGCTGCCTGCTAAAGGTTGCGGGAGGGTGTCCTCGTTGGTGTTATTGCTCATCCGGAATCGGGTAAAAAAGGTGGCCTGCGATCGCCTGAGGTGATCGGCCATGGGGAGAATGGATAGGGGAATTGGGGCGAGACTGGCGGGTGGGCGTGGGAGTGTTGAAACTCACACACCTTGTGCGGGTAAGAAGGCAAGGGCTGGAAGGAGCGTTTCTGCACAGCGACCGGCGCGAATGGCTCGAAGAGCAATTGCGGCCCGGCGGGGCAGGTGGGTGTCAACCCGGGAGATGGTTCGGAAATTCAACACGAAACACCGCTCCGTCGTTCCAACGGCCGGAGAGTGGTGCAGGTGGGAGTTCTTGGCAATCGAATTTTTCAAAGCATCTGCGAGTCGCGGATGTGGGTGCCATGTATTGGCAGCGCTGATTTTGCCGGTTGCCGAACCCGGTGCGGGGTGTCAAAGTTGCCGTATGAGAGCGCATCTGACATGCTTGTTAGGAATTCTGGCAACGGCCACGCCTGGTTTATCCACGGCCGAAGAACCCGCGAGGGTCGAACAGCTGGCGCAGGAGCCGGTCGAGGAAATCGCCGGGATTCCCAAGGATCTGCTGGATGACGAGCATGTCCGCGAGGAACTGGCAGTGAACGAATTCACCGCGCCTTCGATTTCCAAACTGTTTGATACCCTCCAGTTTTTAATGCCGCTGCCGATCGTCGAGGTGGAGCGCAAGATGCCGGCGAGAATGTCGCAGGACCGGGCGGACTTGGCGATCGAGCTGGGTTTCCTGATCGCGGATGGCTTCCTGGTGGTGCAGGCCGAGCAGTTGGACAAGGTCGAGGAGCTGGCCAAGGATCTGACGCGCTACGGCAAGGCGCTGGGCGCCGGCGACCGGGTGAACCGGCATGCTGCTAGTTTGTTAGATAGCGCGAAGCAGAAGAACGTGGAGCAGTTGAAAAAGGAGCTCGCCTCCACCCAGCGGGATGTGGAGGTGGAATTGGTGATTCTGCGGGATGCGGATTTGGCGCACTTGATTTCCCTCGGCGGCTGGATCCGGGCGCTGGAGGTTTCCACGGTCGCGGTGGACAAACAGTTTTCCGAAGAGCGGGCGCGCAAGGTGATGCGCGAGGACATCGCGGACTATTACACGGAATCGGTGGC
>JBIPND010000132.1:0-7079 GCA_044374015.1 Luteolibacter sp.
CCGCGGACTTCGCCGGGCTCGAAGTTGATATCACCGCTGGGGGATTCCTCCGGTGTGGCCGAATAGCCTAGATAATTATAACGGCCAAAAAGCGGCTTTTCAGGCGATGGCGAATTGCGCCCGTCATAAACCTTGTAGTTGATCATGGTTGCAAGGCTGAGGGCAGCCGTCGAGGAAATCTCGTTGCTGGCCACCTTCATCGGGACATTGTAGGGATTCCAATACACCATGAAGGGCACGGCACAGATGAAGCGCCGATCCGTGCCGCCGCGACGTCCTTTTTCCACCCTGGCGGCGATGATCCAGGATTGGCGCAGCAGCACTAGCTGGCGCGCGTAGCCCATGGTATCCGGCTCGTCGAAGACATGGTCATAACGTTTTTTCCCCATCACGAAGCGACTGGTCAGCGGGCTGCCGCCGCGCCATTCCAGCGGTTTCATGATGTTGCGGGAGGAGGTCTTATGCATGCGGTAGTATTCGCGCATCTGGCGCCATGACATGGGGGCGACATATTTGTTTTGGGGTGTGATCGCGAGCAGCGAGCCGGTCATCGGACGGATGGGCGGATCAAAAGGAGTGCCGAAAAGAGTCACTTGGTCCCGCATTTCCCTTGGGATGTTACCGGTGGAATCCTGTTCGAAGGCGTGGTTGAGGTCGCCGCGGAAACCGCCGGCGCGGACATCGGTTAGGAGGCCGAGGCTGTAGGAGGTCAGGTCATGGAATCTAGCGCGGGCCTTGGGGGCCGTGACCGAAGCGGTAGCGGGCGTGATCATGCGGGAGAGCACCTCTGGTTCCGGTTTGAGGCCTTCCATGGAGTTCATTGTTTCGACGCCCGGGCGGCCGGTATTGGATGAGACGACCTGTGCTGCCTGTGGCGAGGGGGTGTGCTGGCGTTCCTGCTGGTCGATGCGGGCCTTTTGGTTTTCGTCGGCAACCCAGTAAGCGTAGCCGCCGGGGGATATTCCGTCGCCGACGATAGTGAGCAGCGGCACGCGCACTTCCGAGTTGGAGTCCTCGCCGGATGACTGCGAGTTGACGGCACCCAGCGACCCCGAACCGACGACTGGCACGAGCGTGGCAGGGTTGGCAATCTTGGGCATGCCGAGATCCCGGCCAAAATTGGGATCGGACACCAGCCAGCGGCGGAACAGGGAAGGATGGCGGCCGCTCTGATAAGTTTGCTGGAGGGTGAGCTTGTCGCGATTGTCGGTGAGCCAAGTGTTCCATGACTCCCAGACACCGAGGTAGCGGGGATGCTCGATACCGTCGGCTTCCGGTGAGTCCGGGTTGTCGTCGAGAATGGCTGAGTTGGCACTGATCCGGCGATCCGGGCCTAGTTCCCTTTGCACCTCGCCGAGGGCGATCATGAGGGCAAGCCGGGCGTTGGCTCGGGCTGCCGCCTCATGCTCAGCGGCAGCGATCCCGCGCAACGAAAGGGAACTGAGCGAGAGCAGGCCCACGGCAATGACGGTGAGCAGGATCATCAGGCTCAGTGTGACCACGAGCGCAAAACCAGGCTTTGAGTTTCGCCGGCGGGGTGTGGCGTCCATGTTGATCATGTATAAGTTTCTTTGGTGCTGCCAACGTGCCGTTGGCCCTAGCTACGGTGGCATGCTTGCTCTGGTCCAGACTGCGCAGCGAAAGCGGGTCGGGACCGAGCAAGCCCACCGCCAGCAGAGTCGTGTGGACAAGCGGGGTGTCGCAGGCTGGCCCCGATGGGATGGAGACGGGATCGGTTCATGATGGCCGCGTGGTTGGGGTGGGAATATTGCTGCAGGAGGCAACCTTCTCAGTACGCCGTCTGTACCGGAAGGTCAGTCAGCGTGTAGGCTTCTTTGCCGTTAATGTAGAGGATGGCATTCTTGGTCTTCTGGTTGAGGACCAGCGAGATGTGTGACCACTGATCAAGCTGGATGGTGCTGGGCAGGTCATTTTCCATGCCGGCGGATCGGCCGCCGATGATCGTGCGGACCTGGTTGGCGCCAACCAGGTCGATGAGGAAGCCGTCGCCGCCACCGATGGAGATCTTGTCGAGGATCCGGCCGTTGCCGGCGGGTTTGATCCAGACTTCCATGGTCAGTTCATTCGCGGTGGTCCAATTGGCTTTGATCGGCAGATCCGCCCCGATGGCCGGGGTGCCGGTATAGAGATATGGCTTGACCCTGTCTTTCAGGGGGCCGCGGGTGGCGGCCAGCGCTGCGATCTCCTCTGCGGTCATCGCTCTTTCGAAGATGGAGACCCGGCCCACCTCGCCGGCAATGGGGCCGCCACCTTGTGATATCCCAACCTTGGTCTTGTGGCGGTTTCGGGGAATCATCATCCCGGCCAGGGTCGCTGCCTCTTCGGCGGTTCGCTTGGGTGGGAACAGCCCGACCCGGTTGGCGATTGCGACGGCTTCAGGACTCGGCGTGTTGCCTTCCCAGATGGTGAGCCCTTCAAGGTGATCGGTCAAACCGCCGGCCATGTTGAGTGCATTGGTGAGGTAGAGGTCCTCGACCGCATTTTGGTCGCAGGTAGGCACCGGCTCGATATCGGGAATCGGCAGGGTGCCGGCCTTGCGCATGCGCTGGCGTTCATGGCGGGCCAGCAGCAGTTCCAGAGCGGTCCGGGCCATGGCCCCCTCGTAGGTTTCTTCCAGATCGGCCTTTACCATGTTCTCGTAAAAGGCTTTGAGCTTCCTGAGATCAACATGGTGGTCATTCTGCATATCCCCGGGGATCTCCCAGAACGCGGGATCATTAGAAAAGACCAGTGGCTGTTTACCGCCGGGTTGCCACGCCCCCTGCTCCGTGGCTGTGCCGCGGACGATTTCGACGGCAGTCACCTTTGCGGGATTCTTCAGGTCGATCCAACCATCGGCCGTGATCGTGCAGGCGATGCCATTGGCCTTGGCTGAACGAACCTGTCCGGTGCCGGTGACCGTGAGATAGATCTTGCTTTCACCATAGATAGCCGCCTTCTTTTGCACATAGCGGTTAATGGCGGGCGGCAGATGCGGCCGCACCCGCAGTCCATCGGCCCGGTAGTCATATTCAAACAGGCCCCGCACCAGGCCGGCCGACACGCCCAGGCAATCGTACACGGTGTTATAGGGTTGTCCCAATTGGCCGCCCCAGGGACTCTGCCCCAAACCACCCAGCGGCGCATCGGCGCGGAAGTTCTGAATGAGTTTGCTCATCCGGTCCCAGGACTTGAACGGATGGTCGAACTCGCCGGCTCGCAGGCTGGCGATGTTCATCCGTCCCTGGCAGGTGCTCCAGTGGCCGCCATGTACCCAGGTGCCATAGTCCATCAGTGCATGATGGGCGGGATAACCGGGCTCGTCGTAGGCGGGGTAGTTGGTGATGAGCAAATCGTGGGGTGCCAGTCCCTCGATGGAAACCATCCGCTGGATGATACGCGCTGACGCCGCGTCATCAACCACCCGCATTGCGACGGCATCATGGTTGGGAGTCGCCTCGAAATACCCGAATTGGGCAGCGCCATAGACGCCATGCTTGACGCCATCGAGATCCATGAACATGACGAAAGATCCCTGGTCATCCATCAGCGTCGGCAGGGCGGCGCGGATTTTAGCCGCCGTCGCCCGGTATGCCTTTGCCGCGGCTTGATCGCCGACCAATTCGCAGAGCTCGACCAGACGATCCAATGCGGCAACGTAGTTGACCGAAAGCTCGGTCAAATAGACATGCTGTTTCTGGCCGTTGGCATCGGTCCAGCCATCGAAGCTGGGTGCCAGCAGGTTTGACCCCTTGCCGCCCCGCAGCAGATGGGTGTCAGGGTCGCGGCGCCCATCAAGATGCGCCGCCGCCCGTTTGAGTTGCGGCAGCCGCGATTTCACCTCGTCCAGGTTTCGGGTGACCAGCAGCCGATCACACTCCATGATCAGCCCGGCCGCCGAGAAGCCGATGCCCCAATCGTTGCTATCATGGCCGGCATCGCCCTGTCGGTAATAGGTCTGCGATAAGGTGATCCGGCCATCATTGACCGGATGGGTCGAGTGCGGCCAGCCGAAATGGCCAAAGCCGAGATCACGGCCGCCACCACGGTAGTAAAGCGACATGTCAACAAGAGCGCCGTCGGGGCCGATGTAGCCGTTGGTGTCCGCGGTCTTCCCGTCTCCCATCAGCCGGAACCACAATCCCTGGGCATGTTTCATCCAGGTGGCATACGGTTCCTCAAGAAACGGCATCATCCCGTAAGACGGGCCATAGGTGTTCTGAATCCACCAGCCCGGCCATGCGGTATTGCTTAGCACCAGCCCGTCCCAATCGCGCTTGTAGAATAGCGACAGGCTGACCATCTCCGACGAGACCGCCAGCGAATCAAACGCCTGGTCGATCAGTTTCAGGCTCCTGGCATCACCATCGCCGGCCACCCATGTGCCTTCATATTCATGGGCGGGGGCCGCACATAATGCGACGGAGGAAAGGCTCGTCAGGATCGCGATTCTGAATATCATGCTGGGTTTCTTTCTGTGCTTCATGTTGCATTAATTGCTATATGTCTTTGGCTCCGTGTGAGGAATGAAATCCTGAAATTGTAAAATCGGGTGGTCGTCCGCATCGTATTCCGTGCCTTCCCACGTGGGCACGCCGAAGTGGACGAACATCGTGCGTTCCGGTTCGTGCCACGCATACTGGTTCGCCGAGGGACGGGCCAGGTGCGCCGCGGCGGGTCCGCGTAGCGCAGCATCCCAGGCGGGATTGCCCGGGTTGGCCATCAGGGGCTCCATGCCGAGGGCGAACACGGACGTGATGCCACCCGGGGTGGTGAGAAACCGGCGGCGGCCTAACAGGCCGGCTGACGCGCAGGCCGGAATTTCCTCCTGGAAATTGGTGGTGGCGCTGGTGTGCATGGGATAGGTGGTGGGCTTCATTCTCGTGGCCGGGCTGGATTGGGTGAACGGGAGTTGGCGGGCTAGCGGGTGTGGAATGATCTCCTGCGCTCGCCATGGCCTTTCACCATGGGGCAAGCCGTTTTCAAAATCCACTACTTGGCTGCACTATTACCGATACTTTATTGACCTTTCAGGCGATTGCTCCACTATTGCTAAAATGTTAGTAATTTACTTTTGGAATAAAGACCGCTGAGAAAGCTTATGAGTGGACCGGAGGGTGGTGAAATGGGGATTTGGGTAAACTGAACTGCTGGATACTGAGACGCTGAATGCCGAGAGAGCGATAGCGACCTCCATATTACCCTTCGCAATCCGGGTTCCCACGGCGCCTGACAAGCAGCAAATGCTCGCAGGCCATCACGCACTCGCCGCGTTGGTTGGTCACCTCCAGCTTTTCGACGACGATGCCATATTCCGGCCGTTTGTGATCACGCGTCTCCACGATGGTCACGGTCGTCCGGATCGTATCGCCGATGAATGTCGGCTTTGGAAAACGCAGTTTCTCATAGCCGTAGGTCATCGCCAGAGGGTTGATTTCTCCCGCAGTCTGGCCGACGCCGACCGTGAAGATCAAGGTGCCGTGGGCGATCCGTTGTTTGAACGGTTGCTCCTTGCACCACTCGGCATCCATGTGGTGAGGATAGAAATCCCCGCTTTGGCCGGCGTGCAGCACGATGTCGGTTTCCGTGATGGTCCGCCCACCGCTGGTGCGGGTGTGGCCGATCTTGTAGTTCTGAAATGCGATTTCCTTCATGGTTTAAATTCCGAGTGATTGGTGGATGCGTTTTGCGGCGGATTTCAGAGCGGCAAGCACCGCCTCAGGCTTTTTGGCGCCTTTGCGGCTGCGCAACCACGAAACCGCAAGGGCGGCGTGCAGCGCCCCGTCCGCGGAGCCGATGCGCACCACCGCGTCGTCCACGCCTTCGATGGTCTCGTCCCTCGCGGTCATCGATTCGATGCCGCTCTTCGTTAGGAGACGCCCGGATGCGGTTCGTTTTGCCTCAAAGCGTGCTCCGACTTCAATGGAGAGGCGCACGCTTTCCGGACTGTCCTCCCGCGCGACGACCAGCAACATGCCACGTTCAATCACACTAAGATGACAACTCTCGCCGAGACGGAGTGTGACCTCGCGCATCGGCTCGCGTGCCACATCCAGCAAGGTCTTGATCGGCGGCCGGGCATGAGCCAGCTCGAAGAGGCGCAGGGTCGGGGCGTATTTGCCGGAAACCGGATCGCGCCGCAGGTAACTCCGGCGTTCAAGACACGCCAACATGCGGAAAATCTCGGCACTGCCACGGTCCAGATCCCGCGCCAGCTCTGCCAGCGACATGGGGTGGGGGGCAATGGCAAGCGCCTCTAAAATATCCAGCCCTTTTTCCAAGGCGGGAACAGCGTAAGAGGGGGACGTCGTATTGGATTTGGAGCTCATCCGGAATAAGCCTTGACGTTTATCTGCAAAACGACATTTTGCCAACGAAATTCGTCGCATGAATACGAGCTTGCTCAACCCTACCGAAATCCACCCCCGTTCTGCCGGCAAAGCCGTTCCCTATTCTCATCATAGGCACCGGTGGCATCGTCAGGGACGCGCACCTTCCCGCATACCGGATCGCCGGGTTTCCCGTCTGGGGCATCTACAACCGCACCCGCCCGCGCGCCGCTGCGCTGGCCGTCGAGTATGGCATCGCGAATGTCTTCGATGACCTTGACGAGGCAATCGCCGCCGCGCCGGATGAGGTGATCTTCGACATTGCCCTGCCGGCCTCGATGTTTGCCGACGCGCTGCGCTGCCTGCCACGTGGCGCGCACGTGCTGATCCAGAAGCCCATGGGTGAGGATCTGGCGCAGGCACGCGAGGTGCTCGATGTCTGCCGCGAGCGCGAGCTTCATGCCGCCATCAACTGCCAACTGCGTTTCGCTCCTTTTGTCATGGCCGCGCGCTGCCTGATCGCCGATGGCGTCATCGGCGATCTCATCGACATCGAGATGCGCCTCACCACGATGACCCCGTGGGAGTTGTTTCCCTTCCTTAATGGCTTGCCACGGGTGGAGATCGTCTATCACAGCGTGCCTTATGGAACGCAAACCCCATAACACCCCGAAGGAGCTACATTCCGCCGTGCCCGTCTGGAACGCGGAGGACTGGTATTACGAAGACATCGTCATCGGCCATCAGATC
>JBIPND010000133.1:0-7076 GCA_044374015.1 Luteolibacter sp.
CAAAAAAGGCGACGTCATCACCGCCAAGTGCCTCGGAGTCGACGAAAAAGGCCGCGTGAAAATGTCACGCCGCGCCTGGCTCCGCGACCAAAAAGCCGCTGAGCACGACGCCCAGCAGCCCGTCGCCGCTGAATAAGGAGTGGCGACACTCTTGTCGCCACAAATTCATGCATCATCAAACCGGCGTCCTCACAAAGGACGCCGGTTTTTTACATTTTTAGAAGTGGCAGCGGCGTCTCGCCACTCGTGTTCGGCATCGAATCTGCTCTTTTCCAGCGACCGCTTTGTGACAGAAACCTCACTTGCACCTTCAGCGAGTGAGGACGGGGTCGCAACCCAGGTCTATTGCGCACTGATCGCCGCGCTGCTGCTCTCGCGGGTCGGCGGAAGCTCCCGACCAAGCGCATGATGGAAAGGCTAAGATTCTGGTTGATGGGCTGGACCACCGACGATCCCTGATAGAAACTGGTAGGCTGCAAAATTAGATTTTAATGGCTTTTTTTGCTTGCGACACCACTCCAGCCTGCTTGGTTCAGGGCGAATTTCCTACCTTTCCAAATAAAAAATGTGTGCTGCGGCACGCAATCCGCTGAATCCCGCGGATCCAATCCCAGCTTTCACAATGATTTCTATAGACGCTTCCACTTCCAGACATCTTTCAGAATCTTCGCCCATCGACCGCCGTGGCGTTCTGGGCGCACTCGGTCTGACCGGCCTCGGCCTGCTGGGCTCCTCGACTCCCGCCGCGGCTTTCCTCAGCAAAGGGTCCACCACGCCTAAGGTCACCGTGCCGACCAGCACCTTCAACGCCCAGGCCGCCCAGGCGGCCGCGCGGATTGATTTGACCGGCCTGCCTCCGGAATGGGCGCATCGCCAGGGGAAACTGCTGCCGGAATACACCTATTATCTGACGAAATTGAAGCTGCGCCGGGTTTCGCCGAAGCAGGTCATCGAGGCCCACGCCACGTCGAAGGGCTCGGTGTGGAACTCGCTGCCCCCCAAAGCATGGTGGGCGAGAATGGGCTACACGCTGCGCGTCGCCGACCGGATCGCCCTTGAAATGAACGTGGACGATGTCGAAGTCATCTCCGCTTACCGCTCGCCCGCCTACAACGCGAGCTGCCGCGGTGCGAGAGCCGGCTCGTGGCACCAGGCGAATGTCGCCGTGGATGTGAAATTTCCGGTGCAGGCCTCCAAGGTCGCCGCCACCGCCCGCCACCTGCGCGAGCTCGGGCTGTTCCGCGGCGGCGTGGGCGGTTATTGGAATTTCACCCACATCGACACCCGCGGCCAGAACATCAACTGGTAGGCGGCCGCTTCGCCGGGATTTTGATTCCGTTTGATGCTTGATTCCAAGTGGCGTATCAGGCGGACACTGATCCCATGCTGAGCACCGAACCGAAACCGATGATCGCCCGCTACCGTCTCCGGACGCGCGGATTTCTCAATGCGATCTCGAACCGGCGCGAATTTGAAGGCGCGTTGATCGAGGTGGACGGCGGTTACGGCTGCATCCATCCTTGGCCGGAGCTCGGCGATCCGTCGTTGGAAAAATGCCTCGCGGACCTCGCGGGGGCGCGGCGGTGGCCGATCGTGCGGCGGGCGCTGCGTTGTGTGGAATTTGACCGCGCGGCGCGGGTGTTTGACGAGTCGTTGTTTGAGGAAATGGAAGTGCCTGCCAGCCATGCGACGCTTGCCCAAGGTGATGTGGCGGAAATCGCCCGCGCGGTGGAGGCCGGGTTCACCGTCGTCAAACTGAAGTTCGGACGCGACCTAACGACGGAGGCGAAATTTCTCGAAGACATGGCGGCGGAATTTCCGGCATTGAAATGGCGGCTGGATTTCAACGAGGTGCCGGGACCGGAGCAGGCGGCGGAATTTCTGCTAGGGCTCACCGAGAAGACCCGGGCGGCGATCGATTTTGTCGAGGATCCCTGTCCGTATTCGGACTCGGCTTGGAGCGCCCTGCGGAAGCAGACACGGGTGAATCTAGCGGTTGATCGCGAGGCCGCGCCACTCAGCGGGGCCGCGCAGGTGATGGTCATCAAGCCGGCGGTGGACGAGCCGTTTCTGCTGGCCGAAGCGGCGGTGAGTCACGGGCAACGGGTGGTTCTAACCAGCTACATGGATCATCCCCTCGGCCAGGCCTTCGCCGCCTGGGAGGCCGCGCGGCTCGGGCTGCAGTTTCCCGGATTGGTCGGCATGGGTGGTTTGCAAACGCACCATCTTTTCGAGCCGGACGCCTTCACCGAGGCGCTCGGTCCGTGGTCGCCCGATTTCAAGGTTCCCGCCGGCACCGGCCTGGGATTCGATGACGCGCTCGACGCCTTGCCATGGACGCGACTCTACTGACGACCGCCGCTTTTTGGAGCGATCCGGCACCGCTGGCCCCCGCGGGATTTCCCGGCGGGCTGCCTGCGGACGAACGCCTATCAGGCTGCGTGCTGTTCGAAACCTCCGGCAGCTCCGGTCAGCCGAAATGGGTGGTGATTTCCAAAGCCGCGCTGCTAGTTTCGGCGGCGGCGGTGAACCGACATTTGCGAGTGCTCGCGGATTCCTGCTGGGGGCTGGCGCTGCCGCTGCATCATGTCGGCGGGTTCGGCGTGGCGGCGCGGGCGTTTGAGGCGGGCTGCCGCTTGGAGGTTTTTGAAAATCGCTGGGACGCTGCTTCGTTTTGTAGCTGGCTCGGGGACTCCAGGGTGACGCATACTTCGCTGGTGCCGACGCAGGTGCATGATCTTGTCAGGTCCGGGCTGCAAGCGCCCGCCACGCTGCAAGCCATCGTCGTCGGCGGCGGCCATCTGGACCTGGCAACGGGATGCGCGGCGCGGGCTCGCGGCTGGCCGGTGCTCGCGAGTTATGGCATGACGGAAGCCTCCTCGCAAATCGCCACCCAGGGTATCGAGGCGCTTGAAAAACTCTATCAACCATCGCCGATACCCATCCTTCCAATCTGGCAGACGGAAATTCTGGCAGACGGGCTGCTGCGCATTTCGGGGCCGGCGTTGTTTTCCGGATATGTCATGATGGATGCGGGTGACTGGCGGTTTTCACCGCGGATTGATGCGTGGCACGTCACCTCTGATAGAGTATCATTCGCTCAAAATGGCCTCACCCTGTTAGGCCGCGCCGACCTGCTCGTCAAAGTGCTCGGCGAGCTGGTCGATCCGGAGGTCATCGAGCGTGAACTGCTCGGCTTGTCCGAGGGCGGATTGCTGGCCGGAACCTTCGCCGTGCTCGCCATCCCTGACGAGCGGGCCGGGCATGTTCTGGTCCCGGTGTTCGAGTCTTCCGCGGATCGATCCCGGGTGGACGCCGCACTTGCCACTTACGAGGCACAGTGCCCGGGCTTCCGGCGCTTGCGCCCGCCCGCCTTCGTCGAAAAGATCCCGCGCAGCGCCTTGGGCAAGTTGCTTAGGGCCGATTTATCAAGGGTTTACGACGATTCAAATTTTTCCTGAGCCGGGTTGGATTTTGGGGGTTGTCATCCCCGGATAATTGGGGATAGTACGGTTATCTTGAGTAAAAAGAATGAATTTCGATGCCACGATTTGGCACTGCGGATGCTGGCGACGGGCTGGTGTTTCGCACCCTTTCACCCGTCAAAATACCTAAAACCCCCCACCCATCCCGATGATTCATCGCAGCGAGGAAGCGCAATCCGCATTGTTTGAGGAAACCCCACAGGACGAAGGCAACCCACGGCGCAAACGAGCCGTCGGCGGCATCCCGAAGCCCGCGGATTTCGGGCTGACCGCTCCCTCGCAGATCGTCAAAAACTACGTGTTGGACACCAACGTCCTGCTGCACGATCCGGCGTCGCTCGAGCGTTTCAAAGAGAACCATCTTTGCATCCTGGTGGATGTTCTATCCGAATTGGACAAGTTCAAGTCCGAGCAAACCGAGCGCGGTGCCAACGCGCGCCGCGTCCATCGCCGGCTAACGGAAATGTTCTCCAGCGCCGAGAAGGTGACCCATGGTGTTCCGACGGAGGGCGGCGGCACGATCCGCCTGGTGATTTATGATCCCGAGAGCTGTTCGAAAAACTCGGATCAACTCACCCGCTTCCACCGCATTTTCCCGGACCGCGAACGCGTCGATCACCGGATTCTGGCCGCCTGTTTGTTGCTGATGCAGTATAACAAGGCACCGGTGGTGCTGGTCACCAAGGATATCAACATGCAACTCAAGGCCCGCTCCGTCGGGATCGAGTGCCAGGATTATCTCAATGACAAGGTGGATGCCCGCGAGGTTTCCAACTACGAAGTCCGCCGGGTCGAGGTGGATCCCAGCGAACTTCACCGGTTTGCGAGTTCCGGCGAGCTGCCGGTTTCCGAAGACCGGATCATCGGCGTGGCAACCAACGAGTATGTTTTGTTAGGTGCCGGCGAGAAACAAACCATCCCCGCGCGGCTGGCCCATGACGGGCGCTTCGTCCGGCTCAACATTCCCGAAGTTCTCAAAATCCCGGACGGCCAATCGCTCAAGCCGCTCAATCTCGGCCAACGCTGCCTGATCGACGCGCTGCTCAACCCGGAGATCTCGCTGGTCACCTGTTATGGCCATGCCGGCACTGGGAAAACTTTGGTCGCGGTGGCGGCCGGCCTTCATGAAATGTTCAACCGGAAATACAACGGCATCACCGTCAGCCGCCCGGTGGTGGCGATGGGCGATCAGTTGGGATTCCTGCCCGGCTCGCTGGATGAAAAGATGCGCCCGTGGCTCCAACCGATCCATGACGCGCTTGATTTGTTGATGCGGCCGAACACGCCGCTCGGCCCGCGCCGCAAGCAGCAGCCGAAATCCGGCGGTGGGCCGCCGGCCACCGTGAAGAAGCCGTATGAACTTCTGATGGAGCAAGGCATCCTTGAAATCGAAGCGCTTTGTTATATCCGCGGCCGTTCGATTCCTAACCGATTCTTCATCCTCGACGAAGCCCAACAGCTCACACCGCAGGAGGCGAAAACGATCGTCACCCGGATGTCCCGCGACTCCAAACTGGTGCTCGTCGGGGACCCGGCGCAGATCGACAATCCTTATGTGGACAGCCGCAGCAACGGCCTCGTTTACACGCGGAACCGCCTCAAGGGCCAGCCGTTCGTCGCTCACGTCGCGCTCAACCGCGGCGAGCGCTCGGAACTCGCCGAAGCCGGCGCGCAGTTGATGTGAGGTTTTCCGTTCATAAGGAGCGTGGACACTCCTGTCCACTGGCCAATGATTGGCGAAAGTAGAGTGCCTTCGGCGCGTTACCTTTCCCATCTCATTGGCCCACAACAAGAGCACCCACCGCCGATGGGCTGACAACGACGGGACTAACTTGGGCCGCTGGGAATGCCTGTAGCGGCGTGTCTATGACCGCCGTGCGGATGGGAACGCGCGGAGCCACACATGCGCCAGGCATTGGCATCGGCGCTCATAGAGACGCCGCTACAAGCATTCTCATCCGCCCGAAAACTCGGAAGTTAGTAGAGAGTGTCGTGGCTCCTTAACCGCCGATCACCAAGTTCTCCCCTTCCAGCCCTGAGCCGGGCAGGTTCTCTCTCAATTGAAATCCATGCGCAGTGAGGAAGCCTTCAATGCGTTCCGGCTCGATGGCCCAGGTGAATGGCTCGCCACGCAGCGCGAGCCAGCAGTCGATCAAGCGGCTGTGCGGCCGGAAGCCGCAGCTGCCATCCGGCCACCTTGTCATGAAGCTGAAGATGACTTTGATGTGGCCGCCACCGAGTTTACCCATGGCATCAAACAGATCGCCCACCGCTTGTTCTGGCAGATACATCAACACGCCTTCCAGAATGAAAACGGTGGACCCTGCGCCGAACAACTGGGTGGGAAATTCATCCTCTGCTAGATCCAGACAGACAAATCGCAGGTTCTCCGGCAGCGCCACCTCATTCAGCGAATTGATCGCGGTAGTGGATATACCAATCACTGGTAAACAATTTAGTTGGATCATGCATCTTTTTCAAAGCGAGCCATTCGCGGAATTTCGGGTAACAACTCCCGACCTGGCCGGCGGATGCGTGGCGGTGATAGGTGAGAAAGAAACTGCCATGCGAGCGGATCCCGGCGGCGATCAGGGCGCGGAAGGTGGCGGCGGTTTTCTCCCGGCCTTCCGGGGTGTGGGGAGTTCTCAGATTGAAGATGATACAAACGAAATCCTCGCGGGCCCATGGCAGGAATGACACGGTATCACGCAGAATCGAACGGATGGTGCCGTAGATGACCTCGGTGCCGAAATGCTTGAAGGTTTCTCTAGCAGCCTTCATGAAGGTGAGCAGCTGGTCGCGCGGCACGTAATGTTCGCCGATGACCAAGGTCTCCTTCACGCCGGCACCGGATTCGGGATGGCGGGTGCTTTCCAAAAATTCCGCATAGCTCGGAATGTAGGTGCTGAGTTGCATGGTGTCGGACCAATACCGAACAGCCCGTATCCGCCGATGACGAGGGCGAATAACTCCGGATTTTCCGTGCGGCTGCATAAGACGATTTCACCGTCGGCGTTGATCAATGTTAGATTTTCGATGTCGCCGCCGAGCGGCTGCATCAGCAAGCCGCGGCCGTGGGCGTTGGCGGAGATCGAACCGCCGAGGGTGACGGCATCGACGCCGGTTTGTTTTTGGCGGATGCCCCAAAGGACGTCGGAGCTGGCTTCCAGCCGGTGGCTGGCGGCGATGATTTTCGGCCAGTCGGCACCCGCTTCGAGGTGCACCAGGCCGCGGGCGGGATCGGCATCCAGCACCCGGTCGAGCGCGGTCATGTCGAGGTGCAGCGAGGCGCTGGCGAATTGCTGGCCACCCATGGCATGCCGGCCACCGGCGACCGAGATTTGCAATCCCCGCTGACGGCATTCGCGAATGATTTCCGCCAGTTCCGCCCGGGTCTGTGGCCGCCGAACCTCGGCGACGGTGGTGGGGTTGAGCTGGGAGTGGACGTCATTCAGGGTGAAACTCATCTCGTGGGGTGGCGGTTGGTTTTGAGGGTGGGGAGTTTGCGGGAAAAGGGAAATTCAATCGCGGAATCGGGTGGGCGAAGCGGGTGGAGTTAGAATTCCGCGTGCTCATCCCGTTGACAGTCCA
>JBIPND010000134.1:0-7050 GCA_044374015.1 Luteolibacter sp.
CGATCATTTGCAGACCCACTACCGCACTGAAGCGTGAAAAATCGTCTTCCAAGGGAGGATTGTGCTGGAAGATCGCCGCACCAATCCGACGGTAGCCTAGCTTGATCATCTCATCCCAGACGCGTCGCACGCCGAGTTGGATGGCAGGACGGGCAGTGTGGTAGGGCAGGTGATCAATGCGGCCGGCGCAGACTGCGGGGAATTGGTTGTTTTCCATCAGCAAGGGATGGAACTTGGATCGGACGGAACCGATCAGGGCGCCGGCGAAACCACGTGCATAGAGCATTTGCCAAAGCCGCTTCGGTGCTTCGAGTTGGGCGATGTCGATCAACTCCAATCGGTAGCCGAGTTCCGCTGCGCGCTCCTGGCACCACGGGAAATACTTCGCGCCGCCTTCTTGTTTTCCCTCTGACAGGGCTACCAGATAGGCGATCGGGGTGCCGTGAACTTTCCGCGTTCGTCTCCGGGTGCCGACCGCGGCGAAGAGTGGGTCCGGCACATATTTGATCTCGGCAGCCACACGCTGGACAATCTCGCGTGTTCTCGCCGAACATCGTGGATCATTGGCCAAGGCACGTTGGGCGGTGGACTTGCTAACCCCGGCGGCGGCGGCTACGTCTCGTAGTGTTGGGATCTCCGGCATTCCGAGTGGTATGATTGATTTTGGCCAAGGGACTTCAAGCAATTTCGCCTGTTATCTTCACGCGCTGAGCTGCCGGGCCGGAACGAGTGATGGATTCGAGAGTATCTCGACATGTTCAGCCGGAAGAATCGTGACTCCGGAAGGAGCGCTGACACGTGCTTCGATTCGGTCTCCGTGGCGTTTCCACCGCACCCGGATCAGGCCACGGGGGTGGGGTACGCTGCCTTCCGCGTGAGAATGAGTGGTGCTGCGTGGATCGAGCTTCCAGAGATCGGGTTTACCGGGAAACGCTTGCTTGAGACCTAGGACGGATTCAGTCGCATAAATTGCCGGGGCTCCACTCCAGCTGTGACAGCAGCTTCCTCCACCGACATTCGCCCGGTGGAAACACTCGGGAAGTGTTGGCAGACCGAGAGATTGGATGAATCCATAGTGCTCCCGTATCAGCAGTTCTGCGAGGTCGGTCCGCTCATGCTCAACCAGAGCCGGCAGGAGATAGTAGAAGAAATAGAGCTCTGCGAATCCCGAGTTCTGTCCCTTGCCCATGCCGTATTGGAGGTTTCCACGAAGGGCTGGTTCCAGATAGGAGAGGATTCTGCGCCCTGGCCCGACTCCGTAGCGAAGAGCCAGGATGTTGCCGTGAATCGCAGACGTTTTCGCGCCGATACTCGCGTCGAATCGACCCTCGGCTTCGTTCCAAAGGAGGGCACATAGAGCTTCCGATACCTGAGTGGCCTCATTTGCAAATCGAGCAGCCTCGTCGGCGAGACCCAGTGCATTGGCGATTTCCGATGTCGCCCTTGCCGCAGCTACCCGAAGCACGTTAACCACCAGATTTCCCGGACCACTCCGTTCCGAAATCAATGCTCCCCAGTCGATGAAAACGCGCATTCCTGAGATTTGCCAAAGTCCGTCCGCATCGGGCTTCCATGTCGGACTTTCCCAGATCCGGCGGATCACTTCCCATTGTGCGGCGATGAAGTCCGTGTCACCGGTGCAGGCCCAGACGTCTCGAACGGCCAGTATCCAGATCAAGGTGAAATCCTCGTGGGGTTTGGTCAGCCATGAGGGAGCACAGCAGGCAAGTTGACCGTCGGGGAGCTGAGCTTTGCCGAAGATGGCGAAGGTGCGTTTTGCGATTGAAAGATCCGATGTGATCAGGCGATGGATGTGCAGGTTGACGAGACTGTCACCGATGTAGCTGCCTCTCTCGCGCCACGGGCAGTCGGCGTAGCTTTCATCCGTGGAGGCCTGCAGGGTGCGGACCGAAGTGCGCCAGGTCCAATCCAGTAGAGGGTCATCACTCGTGAAGGAGCCATGGATGGTGTTGAGAAGGGTCCGGCGACGGATGGCGATGTCATGGACCTTAAGTGCCACCGGTGGAGAATCCTCCGGTGCCCGCAAAATGAGCTGGAGATAGATGCCGCCTCTGGGATTGAGTACTTCTATTTTTTGTCTGCCTCCGCACAAGAAGAAACGGTCTGCCGCATCTGTAAAGGGATTGGATCCATAAAGATTGACACAGCCGTCAGCACGTTTCCAGTCGTCGTATGCCACATCGAGCACGCTACCCGCCGGTGCCTCGACATCGACGACGACCTGTCCATAAAACTCATCCTTGAAATCAAAACACCAAACCGCCTCGCGGCTCGTGATGGTCGCAACCTCAGGCAGTCTGGCATAAGCGACGGAGCGGACCGCTTCTGATTCCAAAGGACGGTCCCAGGCTACCAGGCGCGCGGGTGTGATTTTCTTGAGTGACCCGCTGCGCAGAATCCAACCTTCCGGCAGGACATAGTCCTGCGGCGTGGCGGGACATTCGGGGATGAACGCCTCGGTTCCCGGCCTGGAACATGCGAACGCATGAGCACAGGAATGGTTCGGCAATGCATGCAGACTGACTCCGGAATCATGCGGCAAGCCGATGAGGTATGCCCAGCGTTCCAGAAGATGCTCAAAGTGTCCCGCGAGAAAATTCCAGCCTTTTCGAAGCTGGATTTCCGATTGACCGTGATTTCCGTAGTGTTTGGAATAGTCGATTCGGATGGGATCGCCGTTGATGGCGAGATCACTCCAGAAACAATCCATCGTCAGGGTCTGTTCCCGGGGCGAGTGGATCCAGGAGCTGAACTGCGTATGGATCCGGGTGCCAGCGAATTCCAACTGCTTGAGGTTGGGGGCGATGAATTGCATTCCCCAGCGCAGGGCCTGGTCCAGCGGTGCGGCCAACTGGACTTCCGCAGGCCGGACGAGTGTGTAGTCCGGGGCGGGTACTGAACGCGGAGTCAAATGAGACCATGGCGTCTCCTTCGCCGACAGCGGCTGAAGGGGAAGATACGCAGCAGAATCCAATTCACTTGCCAGGACGCGCGTGTCACAGATTTCCGCGGGGTTCTGGGCGAAACTGAATAGCGGTGCCTGATCGTCCCATGCATGATGCACGCGGGCCTTCCATTCGCCTGGCGTTGCGAAGCGATTCCTGTCTCCCGGGCTTCCGCCATCGGCGATAAAACAGGGCCTTCCGTCTGGCATTGCTTGAAAAGAGGGTGACCCGTAGAAATTGACCTCGACACGGACCAGATTCTCACCGCGCAACAGATAAGGCGTGAGGTCATGGCTGTCATGCTCCGGGCTGTCGGTTACGAAGCGGCCGGGCCCGTAAGCCACGAAGGTTTCGTTCACCCAAAGGCGATAGCGCGTGTCCGCGAATAAATGGAGTAACACGGGTTCCTCGTGGCCATGGAGGAAGCGATGCTCGAAACTTACGAACTGGTTCCGCCCGTCGGGATTGTCCCGGATCCAGCAGAACGAGGAGCACGAAAACAGTTTGGGTTCGTCCCGAGTTTTGGGCGAAAGGGTGATTTGCATGAGTAAGGCGCGGCTCAGAAAATGGAAGAGTTGCCGCAGTAGATCCTCCAACCGCCGTTATTCCGGAAGAACGGCCTGTTCTCCTAGAACGGTTGGCTCGACTACTACGGTTGAAAGGACTTAAGGATTGGCAAACCTATGTGTCGAGTTTGGGGAAGTGGGTTCTGTCCCAGATCGCAATCAATATTTGCCCTGTCGTCCTTGCAACATGTTCTTCGGATTGCTAGAAAGTTCCTTGAACACGCCAGATCCCCCCTCGGTAAATGTTGAGGCCTGGCTCGTACCTCTGATTTTGCTTTTGCTGGTATCGATCCGGAGGGCTGTGACTGATCTTTTCAGTGAAAAGGATGCTTGGAATCCTCGCTCGCACGCCGGATGACGTCAGATGCCTTTTGATAGGCCTCCTCGGTCATCAGGTGTTCCATCAGAATCGGGGTGTCCGGGTCGCACCACCGGCTTGCTTCCTCAATAAAAACCGCGTGGTCCAGCGTGCCTTCTCCTGGAGGAACTTCATCGATGTGGATCATCAGGCCGCCTGTCATAAGGGTATCCTTCAAATGAATGCTGGCGACTCTCGATCCAAGTTTTTCGAGGCATTCCCTCGAGAATTCGGCGTTTGCAAAGTACCTCCGCGGACTGTTGATCCAGTTCACGATGTCAAGGTGAACGCCGAAGCCGGGATGGTCGATTGCGGCGATGAGTTCCAGATAGCTATCGGGACTGTCGGGAAACATATAGGGCATCGCTTCCACGGTGTAGCGAGTGTGGATCGGTTGGACTGCTTCGAGGATGCGCCGGGTATTAGAAACAATCAGGTCGAAGGATGTCCGGGTCAGGTTTCCCGGATGGGGAGTGCACATGTCCGGAGCGAGTGAGCCGGGAGTGTTTACGCAGCAGCGGGCGCGAATCTTTTCTGCCAATTCGAGGCACCGGATATTGTGTTGGAGATTGGTTTCGCGAACCGCCGGATCCGGGTGGCAGAGATTGCACCAGGCTCCTACTTCGGCGATCACCAGATCGGCTTCGGCTGCAGCATGTCGGTATTCCTCCACGATGGAGTCATCGGTATTTAGATCTACCGGGCAATAGGCAGCGCTGTAGCGCCGTTCCCGGTGTTTTTGAATCCAGTCGTCCGGATCTCTCCAGGTTTCAAGAATGGGGGCTCCGAGTCTCATTGCGTGCTTCGGATTCGTGGTGACGAGACGAATGCCTGTCCGGACGGCACGTCAACTCGCGCCTCGTCGATAAGTTGTTGCATGAATAGTACATCGCTATAGGCCTGCTCGGTGGTGAAGGCCGGCCTTGCTCCTGCGAAAACCATGTCGTGGAAGTGCAGCCAGACAGCCTCGTGGGTGTCGCGGCAGGTCATGGGGCAGGGGATCTCCGTGCGATCCCCTTCAGCGGATAGAAAGACGAGTTTCTCCCAATCATTGGCGATCACGGTGCCGTCCTTGGAATGAAAATAGAGGGCGGTCCGGCCATCCGGGGACTCCATGGAATAGGTCATGGTGAGCTGGCAGGGAGTCGTTCCACCCAGCAGGCAGTGTGCGAGCAGGGTGTCGTGGCGCCCGAGTTGTGGGTCCACTGAAAACATCCGGGAAAGTATCTGTGTGGGCATGCCGAAGAGTTCGCGAAGCAGGTTGACCGTGTGACAGCCACCTTCGATCAGATAGCCGTGGGTGAGGCGTTCATCATGTCTCCAGGGTGAATGATAGAACTGCGGTATGGTTTTCGGACTCATTTTCCAGAACTGCCTCAACTCGACCAAATGAGGGTGCCCGAATGGCCATTCGTTTGACTCTGCGATCTCGCGCAACCGGGCGAAGGCCGGAGGGAAGAAGAAATTTTCCGCCACGATGAATTTGCCGGACGCTTCCCGCGCAGCCTCAAGAACCTTCCGTGCGTCCTCCGCTGTGTCGCCCATCGGTTTCTCCATCACCACATTTTTGCCGGCTCGCAATGCATCAATGGCGATGCCGCCTGCAAGATACGGTGGAACGGCCACCAGTACAGTATCCACGGAGGGGTCGACAAGCAGGGCATGGTGATCCGAATGAATCTGCTCAGCGGGGGTGGAAAGCGACTCCGACATTGACCTTGCCCGTTCTGGAATCGCATCACAAATGGACACCACCCGAATCTTGTCCCGTTGGGCATTGAAAACGTCGCGGTGCGCTGTGGCCGAAATGACACCTGCGCCAATTACGCCGACTTGAAGTATACTCATGGATGGATAGGTGCTGGGAAACAATCGGGCAACCCTCGGGTATAAACAGCCCAATACCGACTGCCGTCAGCCGGAGGTAACATAGAGAGAGCCATCTCCAATTCCAGAGTTTGAGTTTGGGATCTGACCCATCGATTTAGGAACAACTCCGGATTTTGACTTTTGTCGATTTACATTGATGCTAACCTTCGCCAACTCAACCTACTGAAGACGTCATGTTTTGTAAAAACCTCGGGAAGCTGGTTAAAATGCCCCGCAATACTGTCGGCCTCGCCGCAATTTTCTTTCTGCAATTCTTCGGCGCAGCTGGCGAAGGCCGTGCACAATCTCCGTTGGAACTCCGCATCCACGAGGGAGACGCCGAGTTGTTATTACCGCAGGAATCCCAGCCGAGTCTATCGTTGCTCGAAGCGTCGCCTGACCTAGGTAGCGCGAATTGGATGCCGCTGGCCCGCAGCACCGGAGCCGCATGGGGCAATCTGTTTCCCGATCCGAGGGGTATTGATTCCACCGCCGGCGGCCAGGTTCTGAATGACCCGCTGGTTTCCGGCCGGATGTTCTATCGAATTAACCGGGCGCCTGGCATGCAGCTCAGCGATCCCGAAATCGCATCCCGATTTCTCCAGCAGGCAACGTTCGGACCCACGACTGGCGAGATCAACGCCTTGGTATCCTCCAACCTGGATTTCAACCAGTGGATCAGCAACGAGATCGCCAAGCCGATGACCCTGACGGGTGATGTGCTCGGGAGGCTGCCGGATTTGATCAATGTCGGCTTCAAACAGAAACAGGCCAATGTGTGGTATCACCTCGTCATCGAGAGCAATGACCAGTTGCGCCAGCGGATGGCCTGGGCGCTGAGTCAAATACTCGTGATCAGCGCCACCGGCCTGAACAACGGCGACCGGCATCTCGATTTCATGGCGTTTTATGACATCCTCATCGAGCACGCGTTCGGCAATTTCCGTGATCTTCTCGAGGAAGTCACCTATTCGCCGATGATGGGTGAATATCTGACCTATGACGGCAACCAGAAAGCCAGTGGTGCCCAGAAACCCGACGAAAATTACGCCCGCGAAATTATGCAGTTGTTTACGATTGGTCTCTGGGAGCTTCACCCGGACGGCTCTCTTAAGACCGACGCGAACGGCGATCCGATTCCGACTTATGACAACTCCGACATCGAAACCTTCGCCCGTGTTTTCACTGGCCTTGAACGGGTGAGCACGCAGGACCGGATCACTCCGATGAAGATCGTTGCCAGTAAGCACGACAACGGTGTGAAAGTCCTGCTGGACGGCGTCACCACGCT
>JBIPND010000135.1:0-7045 GCA_044374015.1 Luteolibacter sp.
GCTTCTCGAAGGCGTGCTTGACACGGATCCTACCAATGCCGCCGCCACCCGCGAGCTCGGCTACTTGGACGACCCGATCCGCACCAATCCAGCTCTCACCTACGAGCACACCCAGAACGTCGACAAGGTCCGCCGCGGCCTTTACACCGCTGAAGGCAATTTCAATCTCGGCAAATACGACGATGCGCGCCGTGAATATGAAAACGTGCTTCGCATCGATTCCTACAACTCCGCCGCCCGCCGCGGTCTCGAGCGCATCTCTTCGGCCAAGACCGACTACTATCGTGCCGCTTACGATCACACCCGTGCCGAGCTTTTGATGCAGGTTGACCAAGCGTGGGAACTCGCCGTTCCTGCCGACGCTCCTGATATCGATCCCACCATTTTCGGCCAAGGTGGCGAAACGGTCGGCGTGGCATACATCACGGAAAAACTCCGCCGGATCGTGATTCCCCGGATCGACTTCGAAGACACCACCGTTGAGGAGGCGATCGATTTCCTCCGCCTTCGCGCGGCCGAACTTGATAGCACCGAGCTCGATCCTACCAAGAAAGGGATCAATTTCGTCATCCGTCGCCCCCGGGCAACCCCCGGAGCGGGTGGTGCCGCCGACGCCGGTCTCGATGCCGGTTTGGGTGGTGATGCGCTGCCACTCAGTGGCGGCGATCCAGGCACCCTGCGTGTGAAGGAACTGCGCCTCCGCAACGTTCCGCTTGCCGTGGCCCTCAAGTATATTTGCGATCAAACGAAACTCCGCTACAAGGTGGACGATTTCGCGGTGACGCTCGTGCCGCAGACCGAAAGCGGCGAGGATATCTTCACCCGCACCTTCCGGGTGCCGCCTGACTTCGCGTCCAGCCTCGATTCCGGTGGCGGTGGTGGCGGCGGCGGTGGTGCAGCAGCGGATCCGTTCGCCGAGCCAAGCGCCGGTGGTGCGGGTAACCTTGTTGCCCGTCCGCCAATCCTCGAACTCCTCAAGCGTTCCGGAATCGGTTTTGCAGAAGGCAGCTCTGCCACTCTCAGCACCTCCGGGGTTCTTCTGGTCAGCAACACACCGTCGGAACTGGATAAGGTCGAACAGTTGGTGCAAGCCACCGCCAGCAGCAAGCCCAAGCAGGTGAAAATCACCACCAAGTTTGTTGAAATTTCGCAGGAAAACAACGATGAGCTCGGCTTCGACTGGATCGTCAATCCATTCGGACTCTCCAACACGGTCTTTGCCAGCGGTGGCACCACCGGTAACCAGGCCGGACGGACCGGAGCTGATTTCATCAACCCGGTGAACGGAACTTCCATCGATGGCATCCCCGCCGCTCCCAACCAGACCACCAGCAACGGTGTCACCAACGGAATCCGCAGCGGTGATCAGGCGGTCAACCGCAACAGCATCGACGCCATCCTCAACAACCCAAGCCGCACCGCCCAGCGCGCCAACGTGGCTCCGGGCATCATGGCACTGACCGGCCTGTTTACCGACGGCCAGGTTCAGTTGATCATGCGTGGACTTGCCCAGAAAAAGGGCACGGACCTGATGAGTGCGCCATCCGTCACCGCTCGTTCGGGACAGAAGGCCACCATCGAAATCATCCGTGAGTTTATCTACCCGACCGAATACGAACCCCCTGAACTTCCAAACAGCGTGGGCCAAACCGGCGGCGGCATCCTCGACGGCGGACTCGGTGGCAGTGGCGGCGGCAGCTTCCCGGTCACTCCGGCGACGCCAACCGCGTTCGACACCCGCAACACCGGCGTGACTCTCGAAATCGAACCCATCATTGGTGAGAATGACTTCGTGATCGACCTGCGTTTCGTTCCTGAAATCGTCGAGTTCGAAGGCTTCATCAACTACGGTAGCCCGATTCAATCGCCAGGCACGGATGCCTTGGGCAACCCAGTGACCTCGGTGATCACGGAAAACCGGATTGAAATGCCGGTGTTCTCCTCACGCCGCGTCAACACCGCACTCACCATCTATGACGGCTACACCGTCGCCGTCGGTGGACTGATGCGCGAAGACGTGCAAAACGTCGAGGACAAGGTGCCGATTCTCGGTGACATCCCGATCATCGGCCGCTTGTTCCAGACCAAGGCCGAAAACCGGATCAAGAGCAACCTGATCATCTTCGTCACCGCGCAGATCATCGATGCCACCGGTCGCCCGCTCCGCGGTGCCGATGCGGGTGACTCGATCCCGGTTTCCACCGGTTCGCCGTTGGGCGACGGGGTGCTTCCTCCAATCGACCTGCCACCAGCTCCGTAAGGGATCCAGGCAAAATGTCTTCAAGGGCGGGCGAAGGTGCAGACCTTCGCCCGTTTCTTTTTCCCCCTGAGCCTCGCGTGGGACCGGTTCTTTCCTTGATTCCTTGCCCCAACCTCCTGATCCTTCAGCCCATGCGGGTCGCGGTATTGACAGGTGGAATTGCTTCCGGGAAATCGACAGTCTGCCGACTTTTGCGGGAGTGGCTGCCGGCGGTCGTGATCTTCGATTGCGATGCGGCAGTCCATGGTCTGCTTGAAGCCGACCCCGGAGTGGCGGTGGCGATTGGCGATGCCTTCGGCGCGCAGGCGCTTGATGGCCATGGCCGGCCGATCCGGGAGTTCCTCCGCCAACAGATATTTTCAGACGAGGCTGCCCGCTGTCGTTTGGAGTCGATTCTTCACCCAAGGGTCCTACAACAATGTCTTGATTCCCGCCAACAGGCTGTTACACGGGGGGCGGAATTGTTCGTAGCAGATGTTCCGCTTTTCTATGAGAGGGGCTTCGAGGTCGGTCAGTCACAGGTCATCGTCGTCGCCTCCACCCACTCCACTCAAGTCCAGCGGCTCAAGGCGCGCAGCGGATTCGCAGTTGATCTGATGGAATCGATCCTCGCTTCCCAGCTCCCGGTCCACGAAAAAATGTCCCGTGCGGACGTGGTTTTTTGGAACGAGGGCCCGCCCGCCGTGCTACGCTCCCAAGTCCGTCGTTTTGTCCAAGCTTTTCACATGAATCCTCCTCACGAATCCGAATCCGCCGAGCCTCAAGCGGGAACCGCCGCCCCTGCGGTGATTCCATCCGCACCGGCGTCGATTGACATCAACCAATTCCGCCTCAAGTCCCTCGTCGAACTCCAGTCGATGGCCGAGGCGGTTCCTGCTAGAATCCAAGGCGGCATCCCCAAAAGCCAACTGGTCTATGAGCTGCTCTGTTTCTTCGGTCACGAGGGCACGGGGTTGATCTGCGAGGGCGTCCTCGAGCAGGCCAAAGATAATTTTGCGATGCTGCGGGATCCGCAGCGGAGCTTCCGTCCGGGTCCGGATGATATCCACTTGAGTTCGAATCTGCTCCGCGATCATGGCCTGCGGGTCGGGCAGTTGATCAAGGTCCGCGTCCGGGCCCCCCGCGAGCGCGACAGGTATCTAACGGTCCACGAGGTTCTGGAAGTCGAAGGAACCCCGATCGCCGACTATCAGCCACCCCAGGAGTTTGACAAACTCACCCCGCTGTTCCCCAACGAACGCATCCACCTGGAAGGGGAGGGCAATGATTTTCTCGGCGTCCGCGTCATCGATCTGATCGCCCCGCTCGGCAAGGGCCAGCGCGGGATCATCGTGGCCCCGCCCCGCGGCGGGAAGACGATTCTACTCAAACAAATCGCGCGCTCGATCCGCTTGAACCATCCGGATGCGGAGCTGATCATCCTGCTGCTCGACGAGCGGCCCGAGGAGGTCACGGATTTCGAGGAAACGGTCGGCTCGCAGGTTTTTGCATCCACCTTCGACGAATCGCCGCGCCGTCACGCACAAGTCGCCGACCTGGTGATGGAACGCGCCAAGCGTTTGGTGGAACAGGGCAAGGATGTGATACTTTTGTTAGATAGTCTTACCCGCCTCGCCCGCGGCCACAACTCGGCGATGCAGGGCGGGCCTATCGGGTCCGGCGGGGTCAGTCCGGTGGCGTTGCAGAAATCCCGCAAGTTCTTCGGCACCGCGCGCAATGTGGAAGAGGGGGGATCGCTGACGATTCTAGCAACCGCGCTGGTGGAGACCGAAAGCCGTCTCGACGACGTGGTCTTCGAGGAGTTCAAGGGCACCGGCAACATGGAGGTGCGCCTCGATCGCGAACTCGCGGAGCGCCGGGTTTTTCCTGCCATCCATATTCCCCAGTCCGGCACCCGCAACGACGACCGGCTCTATCATCCCGATGAATTTCTCAAGGTGGTGGACATCCGCAAGCAACTCGCCCAACAGCCGATCGGCGATGCCATCGAGACCTTGCTGGCCAATTTGAAGGCCACCAAAACCAACGCGGAATTGCTCCTGCGCGGGCTCCGTTGAGTGGCGCGGAGTGACCCGCCGGATAGCGGTTTGCAGGGCTTGAATCAGGCGTATTTAGCGCAACTGGTTCATTGACACTGGCATGCCCGCCGCATAGCCTGCCGCGCCTTGTGCTGGGCTGGTGGAACCATGTTCTCCAGGAAATCCGGCACTCGACGCCCTAACAAGATATTATCCAACACGATGGCAACCAAAAAAAAGGCCGCTCAACCAGCAGCCAAGAAAAGCGCACCGACAGCCGCCAAGACCGCGGCTAAAAAATCCGCAGTCAAAACAACTGCTTCCTCCAAGAAGATCAAATACGTTTACAACTGGGGAGCCGGCAAGGCTGACGGCAACGGCACCATGAAGCCACTGTTAGGTGGCAAGGGCGCCAACCTCGCTGAAATGACCCGCATCGGTCTGCCAGTGCCTCCCGGATTCACGATCTCCACCGAGGTCTGCACCTACTTCTACGACAACAAGCGCACCTATCCGATTTCGCTCCAGGCGGAAATGGAAGCCGGCGTGAAGAACATGGAAAAGATCATGGGCTGCAAGTTCGGCGACGCCAAAGGCATGCCGCTGCTCGTGGCGGTCCGCTCCGGCGCGCGCGATTCGATGCCCGGCATGATGGACACCATCCTCAACCTCGGCCTCAACGATGAGACCGTGAAATCCCTCGCGACCGTCACCAAGAACGAGCGCTTCGCATGGGATTGTTATCGCCGCTTCGTCCAAATGTATGGCGACGTCGTGCTCGGCGTGCAGAAAACCGAAGGCGAAGACCACGAGCCCTTCGAAGTGGAAATCGAAACTTTCAAACACGACAAATACGGCAAGGAGATCATCGATTCCGATCTCACCGCCGAAGACCAGATGGAGCTGGTCAAGCGCTTCAAAGCCCTGGTCAAAACCCGCACCGGCCACAGCTTCCCGAGCGATCCATGGGACCAACTCCGCGGTGCCGCCGGTGCCGTGTTCGGTTCGTGGATGAACGACCGCGCGATCGTCTATCGCCGTAAATACAACATCCCCGCCGCCTGGGGCACTGCCGTCAACGTGCAGGCCATGGTTTATGGCAACACCGGTGAAACCTCCGGTTCCGGTGTGGCATTCACCCGCAACCCAGCCAACGGTGTCAACGAATTCTACGGCGAGTTCCTCATGAACGCCCAGGGCGAAGACGTCGTCGCCGGCGTCCGCACCCCGGAGCCTGTTAGCAAGCTCAAGGCCGCGATGCCGAAGCCGTTTGCCGAACTGATGAAAGTCCGCGCCATCCTTGAGAAACATTTCAAGGACGTGCAGGACGTCGAGTTCACTGTGCAGGAAGGCCAGCTGTTCATGCTGCAAACCCGCAACGGCAAACGCACCGCCGCCGCCGCCCTCAAGTTCTCGATGGACATGGTGAAGGAAAAACTCATCGACTGGGAAACCGCCGTGTTGCGCAACCCTGCCGACCAGCTCGACCAACTCCTCGCGCCGATCTTCGACATCGCCGAAGCCGCCAAGGCCAAGGTCATCGCCACCGGCCTTCCCGCCGGCCCTGGCGCCGCTTCCGGCAAGGTCTATCTCAATGCCGAGCGCGCGGTGCTCGCCGAAGCACGTGGTGAGAGAGTTCTTCTGGTCCGCACCGAGACCAGTCCGGAAGACCTCCGCGGCATGATCGCCGCCGAAGGCATCCTAACCTCCAAAGGTGGCGTCTCCTCGCACGCCGCACTCGTCGCCCGTCAAATGGGCAAGGTTTGCGTTTGCGGTGCCGCCGGTGTGGAGATCAATTATGAAAAGCTCACCGTCACCGCTTCCGGCCAAGTCTTCAAGGAAGGCGAATACATGAGCATCGATGGCACCAGCGGCACCGTTTACGGCGGCGAGCTCAAGACCGCTTCGTCGGAAATCATCGCCGGCATCGTGGACGGCGACAAGACCGCCATGAAGACGGAGAAATACAAGAGCTTCCTCCAACTCATGAAGTGGTGTGAGCAAGCCACCCGCATGGCCGTCCGCACCAATGCCGACACCCCGGAGCAGACCCGCATCGCGATGGCCTTCGGCGCCACCGGCATCGGCCTGACCCGCACCGAGCACATGTTCTTCGAAGGCGACCGCATCGACGCCATGCGCGAGATGATTCTCGCCACCGACGAACCGGCCCGCCGTGCGGCGTTGGCGAAACTGCTTCCCTATCAGCGTGAGGATTTCACCGGCATCTTCAAGACCCTCAAGGGCTTCCCCGCCACCATCCGCCTGCTCGACCCACCGCTTCACGAGTTCCTCCCGCAGACCAAGGAGCAGCAAATGGACCTCGCCCGCAAGCTGGGTGTGAAGGTCGAAACCATCATGCAACGGGTCCATGATCTCCATGAGCAAAACCCGATGCTCGGCCACCGCGGCTGCCGTCTCGGAATTGCCTATCCGGAAATCACCGAGATGCAGGCCCGCGCCATCTTCGAAGCCGCCGCTGACGTGGTGAAAAAGAAGATCAAGGTGAAGCCCGAGGTCATGATCCCGCTCGTCGGCTTCAAGCGTGAGTTCGATCTCCAGGCGGAAATCGTCCACCGCGTCGCCAAGGAAGTCATGGCCGAGAAAAAGGTGACCTTCGAATACCAGGTCGGCACCATGATCGAAGTCCCGCGCGGTGCGCTCACCGCCGACCAGATCGCGGAAGGCGCCGAGTTCTTCAGCTTCGGCACCAACGACCTCACCCAGACCGCGCTCGGCATCAGCCGTGACGACATGGGCGCGTTCC
>JBIPND010000136.1:0-7031 GCA_044374015.1 Luteolibacter sp.
GGTGGCGGCCAGATCGCCAAGGGTGACGGTGGCGACGACCTTGGAGATGACCAGGGTGCCGGTGGCGCGGCCCTCGTAGTTCGCGTCGTCAATCGTCGCGACCACCTCGTAGCTGCCGGCGTCTACCGGGGCGGTGTCCGAACCGTCATAAGTCATTGAAACAGTGATGCCTTCTGGATCCGCCGTCGCCGAAGCGGATTTCGCCGATCCGTCGTAGTTGGCGGCCAGATCGCCAAGGGTGACGGTGGCAAGTGCCTTGGAAATCACCAGGGTGCCTGAGGCGGTGCTTTCGTAGTTGGTGTCATTGATGGTGGCGATCACCTCGTAGCTTCCGGCTTCAACCGGTGCGGTGACCGCGCCGTCGTAGACCAGCGAAACGGTAAGACCCGCGGGGTCAGTCTCCGCGGAAGCAGGCTTCGCCGACCCGTCATAAGTGGTGGCCAGATTGCCAAGGGTGACGGTGGCGACTGCCTTGCCAATGACCAGAGTGCCGGTGGCGCTGCCCTCGTGGTTGGCGTCGTCGATTATAGCGACCACTTCGTAGGACCCGGCAGCGGCCGGCGCGGTGGTCGAACCGTCATAAGTCAGACTCACTGCGAGCCCTTCGGGATCGGTCGTCGTCGAAGCGGCCTTGGCCGATCCGTCGTAGGTGGCGGCGAGATCGCCAAGAGTAATGGCCGCAACCGCCTTGGAAATCACCAAGGTCCCCGATGCGCTGCCATCATAGTTGGCGGCGTCAATCGTCGCTACCACCTCGTAGCTCCCGGCGGAGGTCGGCGCGGTCGGAGAACCGTCATAGGTTATTGAAACAGTAAGACCCTCTGGATCCGTCGCCGCCGATGTTCCTTTCGGGCTCCCGTCGTAGGTCGCCGCAAGCCCGATGAGGGTCACATTCGCGGAAGCCCTCGAAATGATCAGAGTGCCGGTGGCGCTACCTTGGTAGTTGGTGTCATCAATGGTGGCGATTACCGGATAGCTCCCGGCAGCAGTCGGGGCGGTGGTCAAACCATCGTAAGTCAGGTTCACAGCGAGCCCTTCGGGATCGGTCAGAGCGGAAGCTGCTTTTGCCGCTCCGTCGTAGGCATGGCTCAAGCCGGCAAGTGAGATTCCGGCAGGTGATTTTGCTAGGGCTGCTTGTGCCAAAAGAGAGATTGTCGAAACTATCGCGAAAAACACCCGGACGGAGAAATATGAATTTTTCATGCTACTGATCATTAATATGGGGGAGTAAGTTGCTTGCGCAGTGGGTGAACGCCACAGGCGTCAGCAAAAGCGCTAGCGCGGCGTGTGGAGGGGTTTTAAAGGGACGATAAGGGACAAACAACCGCGCACCTAACAGCCCGATGAAAGGACCCATAACAGTTTCAGATGCTCGCGCCAGCATATTCGTCAGCTAGCTGGAAATAATCTGACAGGATTGCCGCGCGCGCTCTCCGCCTGCACGCTCACAGGCAACTGAATTCCCGGGATGCTACAAAGTAATTCCCGTTGTAGCTGACGCGCGCTCTCCCGCCGGTTCGCCAGCAGGAGAGCCATTACAAGCATCCACTCAGACCCGGAAGGTCCGGCTGGAGAGGAAGCTGCGGGTGATTTGCCCGGTGATTCGGAGGCGCAGGAAAAAGGGGATGCCGAAGTGGCCGCGGCACCTTCACCGTCGTTCCAGCCGGGGCGGCGGTGGCGGGCGGCGGTGGCGTCGTCGAGGGTCTTCCCAAGGGTGATTTAATCGCCCGTCCAAGATTTCCGGCAGCGGAGGCGTTTTTCGCTCATCTCATTTCGGCCAGAACGGCGGGGAGCCGGTTCGAGGCGGTGTTGCAGTCGTCGGTCTCCAATGAACGCCGAATGACCTTGCCTGCCACCTTGGCGCTCGCGTAGAAATTGCCGCCCCTATGAAGCAGCAAACAATCTTTCGCGGACTTGGTGAAGATCCTGGCCTTGCCGGTCTTGGTCGTCCACTTGTCGGCGGTTTTACTGGCTTTCTGTTGCATGGCCGTGCGTTCTGTTGCCCCAAGGGGGCCTTCCAAGCAAAGACGCGCTGAATTTCCCCAGCCCCCGTAGTTCAATGGATAGAACAAGGGCTTCCTAAACACGATCGCGCCTGTGTCAATTTGTCGCAAGTCGTTTCATTTAAGCGAGTTGCCTCGGAAAATTTGATGTGAAATCGCCGCCCAAAACCCCCAGAATGCATACTTTTTTGGGCTCGGGTATGCACGGAGGGATGCATTTTGTTAGTTGGGTGAGGCACGGAGAGCCAGTCAGCAAGCCCGCCGCGCCGCTGGCACTTGAGGCAGAACTCGCCCGGGTAGAACTGGTCGATCCAGTCCATGATTTCCCGCAGGTGGTGGCCGGCATCCGAGGTCAGGAATCCCGCTTCGAAGTTCCGCTTGTGCGCTCCTTTTGCCCCGAGACCCGCGCCGGTCAGGTTGGCGGATCCGATGAAGGCTTGCCGCCCATCTATGATAATCGCCTTGGTGTGGATCCGAATGGATTTTCGCCGCCCTCTTGCAACTCACCCTTCCAAATCCTGCTTGGCCCGTCCCGGCACCAGGGGCTTGGCGAACTTGCCGCGACTCCGGCGGTCTTCCTGAGCACGGACTCGCCCGTTGGCTTTGAAAAACAACTGTCGCAGTCGCATCGCCGCCGGCCATACGTGCGCGCGGCATTTTCGAATGGCCCGGGAGCGGAAGGCTTGGAGAAACTCCTGTTGTCGGTCGTGCGGGGCACCAGTCTCCCGACCGGAACCACTGGCCCGGTTTTTGTCCGCGGGTATATTGCCGCCTCCTGCACGGTCGCCAAATTGGTCCAGTCCGCCGGGGCGGGTGACGAATCGCTAGCGGCCAACGTGATGTGGTTCGTGGACGGCGACGGTGGTGCCATGCCGCCGAAGCTGGGAAAGATTACCTGCCCGGTTCCTTACAAAATACAGCACCGTTACCAGGAAGAAGTGCAGCAGGCATGGCGGACTCGGTTGGACCATCGGAACGAGGCACCGGCAATCCCATTTGATTGGCAGCCTGCTCAGCGCAAATGGGTGGCGTTTCTCCAGAGCCTTGAACCGAGGTGTGCAGGCGTCACTCTCGCCGCGCGCCCTTTGCTCACGACGCTGCTATTTGGTTGCCTGAAATTGCACGAGCCGGGAAGACCCTACGACTAGTCGCTTCAAGGCGTTGTGAACCTTGCCCAGTTCCACCCGATCGGTAATCCCTATTGCCGGTAGTCAACATTTGGCCGATGGAAAACTGGACTTCGAGAAGAGAATTTTTTGAGGACCAGGCATGGGATGGATCAGACGAAGGGATTGATGACCTGGACGGACTCGTAGGTCTGACCGTGGTTAAGGTCTTCGGTGTAAAGTTTCGCGCAGCCGAGTTCGGCGGCGGCGGCAAGGATGGCGGCATCCCAGTAGGAGATCTTGTAGCGGCCTTGGAGGGTGAAGGCATGGCGGATGAGACCATGCGATGAGCCGAGGCAGGGATAGGCCAGAAGAAGCTCGACGGTTTCCGCGATGGCCTCGCGGGATTGCCCGAGGCGAACCTTGTTCAGGCAGGTGTTGATGAACTCCTGAACGACCTGGAGGGATAGCGCGAATTCCTCATCCGCCAGCAAGCTGCGGGCAATGCGCCGCTTTTCCTGATCTTCCTCGGCGGCGGAGACGGCATAAACGAAGATATTGGTATCGAAGAAAACCATGGTTCAGGCTCTGGCCGAGGATGGATGCCGCTGGGCTTGTTCCCGGTCGAACCTGCCGATGGGCGTGACAATCCGGATCGCGTCGAGTGAATCCAGAAGGGCGGAGGCCCGCTTCTTTCGCTGACTTTCGGCGTCGGTAGAACCGGCCTGGGGCGATTCGATTTCACGAATCAAGGACTGGCAGATGAGATCCTTGAGCGTCGTCTTCCGTTGAATCGCCGTGATTTTGGCCCGCTGGAGGACTTCCTCGGGGAGATCGATGGTGGTCTTCACAGAGGAATATTCCTGTCAATATGGGTTGCTGTCAATTTTCAAAACAGGTCTGGCTGGGTTGTTTCGGGAGTTTTGGACGACTTGGAGCCAAAAGCTTCTCAAGTGACCCAACTCGACCTGTTCTGATCTTGACGAAAAACCATAAAGCTGGTATTCTGTTTTTATGAAAACGACACTCGATCTGCCCGATCCACTGATGCGCCGGGTGAAAATCCGCGCGGCTTCCGAAGGGCGCAAGCTCAAGGAAATCATTTCGGATCTTCTTGAGAAGGGACTGAATGCCCCTCCCTCGCAAACACTCCCAGACGGCGAATTGTCCTACAGGATTGATCCCAAGACAGGCATGGCAATTTCCCGCACGCTTGGAACCCCGGGAGCAAAAAAAGTGAGCCTAGCGGAATCCCTGGCCATCATCGAACAAGCCAACGAGGAGGAAGCGCTCAGCCATGCCGGGAACCCTCGTTGATACCAGCGTGTGGGTGGCGGCATTTTTCGAGGAGCACGAGTTTTTCACTTCCGTCACTTCCTTCATCACCTCCTGCACCGCTGGGGAGCCAGCGCTGTTTTGTCGTGCGACCGAACAATCATGGCTGCGCCTGATCACGACGCCCTCTCTGCATAAACTCTACAAATCTCAGAGCCCAACCAACGACGAAGCTACCGCCATCCTCGCTAACTGGCATGCCAAGCCCCACATCCGCTGCCTCGATGCCGAACCCGAAGGCACCCGCGAGCTCTGGCTCGAACTCGCCGCCATCCCATCTCCCTCGCCCAAGGTCTGGATGGACGCCTACCTCGCCGCCTTCGCCATCCGCGCCGGTCTCCCCTTTGCGACCCTTGATGCCGACTTCCGTAGATTCGAAGCCGCCGGCCTCGATCTCCTTCTCCTTTCCGCTTGATCCCTCATGCCAGTTTCTCAAAAAAAATCCCTCCTCGAAGTCCAGTTTCCTATCGGCCAACTGTCGCTGGAGAGCTATCTGGAGCGCGATGCACGGACGGGGAAAGTCCTGAACGCGCTGGGAAAATGATGGAGGACGAAGCCCATCGTCCTGACCAGGTCCGTCATCCTCGGGTCATTGTTAGAGGCCTGAGATGACTCCGACCGCTGGTATCTGGAAGAAGGATTGGAGGCGCATCGAAGAAACAGCTACTGAAGTTCGTCCGGCTCTCACTCTCGCTTTGGGCCAGATCCCAAATTACAGCGCTAAACTCTGCCGCTGGCACTCGGGGGGCAACAGCTATACGGAAGTTTTCTACAACCAAGCCCACAACACTCTGCTCAATTACGTGGGAAGTCGGGATGCCACCATCGGTCCGGCCTTCACCGCGTTGCGGCGCGCCCAGCCGCCGATCCGGCCCTTGCGGAAAACGTTGCGGTTCAATCGTCGGTGAGAAAGCGCAGCAACTGGTTGGCTTCGTCCTCCGAGAGGCTGTCGAGCAGGCCGGCGGGCATCAGGGAGTTCGGGGTGATCTGTCGTCCGGTGATTTCGGTTTTCGGGATGGTCACGGTATCGGTCATGGTGCGGATCACGAGGCTTGTGTCGGTTTCCTTTTCGATCATTCCGGCCGTGACCGTTCCGTCCTTTTGAGTGACGAGGTTCAGTTGGTAGTCCGCGCCCACCACGGCGTTGGGGTCGATGATGTTTTCGAGGAAATAGTCCAAGCCGTTGCGCCAGGTTCCGGAGAGGTCCGGCCCGAATCTCCCGCCCTCGCCATTCATGAGGTGACAGGACATGCAGAGGCGCTGGTAGTGGGCTTTCCCGGCGGTGGAATCGTAGCTCCATGCGGGGGCCTTCCTGAAGGCCTTGCGATACTTGGCGATCTTCTGTTTCATATCACCGGACGATTGCGTGCTGCGTCCCCAGACCGATTCCATCAACTTGGTGATTTCGGGATGTTTGAGATTGGCGAGCTGACGGGCGTGGAGCGAGGTTAGGTTCTTGCGGTCGAAACGGTTGTCAACGGCGGCCCTGAGAAGCGGCAGGGCGAGATCGGCGCGACTGGTGAGCATTTCGAGCAATGCCGAACGCGTCGCGATGTCGAATTCGGCAAAACGCTTGATGAGCAACTCGGCCGCCGCCGCCGGATCTTCCGTCTGCCTCACCATCGGGACGGCTGTTCCGCGGAAATCCGGGCTGTCCAAGAGCCGCGAAACGAGGGACAAGGGCACGCGTGTGCCGAGGCGGCGCAGCAATCCGAGGCAGCGTTCGCGTTCCTCCTTATTCAGAGACGGATCTTCGACGAGTTTCACGAGATTGTTGCGGGCCGCCTTGTTTCCGAAGAGCGCATCAAGGAAGCGGGTGGAGTCCGCATCCGGGAAACGCGCCTTTGCCTTTTCCCATGAAGCGGGTGTGCCAATGTTCGTCTCGTTTTCGAGTGAGAATGCGAGCAGGTCGCGGGTGCGGGCGGCCATGGGTTCCGGGGCGTCGGAAATGCTGGCGGCGAGCAGGTCGCGTCCCGGAGCGGACTTTGCGAGGAACCAGATGATGCTGTCGGCCAGTCCCTGTTGTCGGGTGGAAGAGGCGATTTTCAAGGCGCGGGCCGGATCCTGGTTCACGATGTCCCCAAGGCCCAGCCAGGTCATTTTCGGCAGGTTGCGGTCACGGGCGTCTTCCGCGCGTCCGGCGAGAAGTTCGGCCACCTTCCAGCGTCCATCGGCAGGCAGCAGGGACAGGGTCGAGGCTACCGAGAGCCGCACTGCAGGAGATGGATCGGTGGCGGCGAGCGAGGCGAGTTGCGCGGCGTTGATGCGCAGCCGGGAGCGGTCGTCGCTCGCAATGCGCACCGCCCATGAGCGGAGGGTTTCGCTTGGATCCGAGAAGAGCGCGGCCAGCTCCTCTGGGGACAGGGCACCGGTGGCATCCAGCGTCCATAGCGCGCGCAGCCTGGACACCCCGGCGTTTTTCGAGTCGGCGAGCATCGTGGAGAGTTGTCCACGGGCTGCGGCATCGAGTGGCCGTTGCGAGCTGCGTTCCTGAAGCAGGCGGCGGGCGGTGCGCACAAACCACTCGTTGGCATGGGTGTGGAAATCGACGAGGGCGCGGTCGTCGAGCAGGCCCAGATTCACGCTG
>JBIPND010000137.1:0-7021 GCA_044374015.1 Luteolibacter sp.
GCCACCGTGCGGGCCTCGGCGATACTCCCGCCGCGCTGCCGCTCCCAGGCGAAGAGCGTGAAGCAGCCGGCGAGCAGGACCAGCGCGACGAGCAGGATGCGGAACTGCAGCCAGCCGGTGAGGATCGGCATCCGGGGGTCGCGCGGCGGGCGGCTCATGATTTCGCGTTCCTTCGGCTCGAAGACCAGCATCAGCCCGAGCAGGACGGCGGTGGTCATGTTGATCCAGAGAATCTGCACCGGCAGGACCGGCAGGGTGGTGCCGGCGAGAACGGCGGCGAAGATCACCAGGCCCTCGCCGAAGTTGGTGGGCAGGGTCCAGACGATGAACTTGGTGAGGTTGTCGAACACCCCGCGGCCTTCCTCCACCGCGGCCTCGATGGAGGCGAAGTTGTCGTCGGTGAGGATCATGTCGGCGGCTTCCTTGGACACGTCGGTGCCGGTGATGCCCATGGCGGTGCCGATGTCGGCCTGCTTGAGCGCGGGCGCGTCGTTCACGCCGTCGCCGGTCATGGCAACCACGTGGCCGCGGGACTGCAGGGCTTTGACCAGGCGGAGTTTTTGCTCGGGTGCGACGCGGGCGAAGACGGAGGAGCGGTCGGCGGCATCGGCGAGTTGCTCGTCGCTGAGTTTTTCCAAATCGCGGCCGGTGAGGGCGACAATTTCCGCGCCGCGGGTCAGGCCGATCTGTCCGGCAATGGCTTTGGCGGTGAGGATGTGGTCGCCGGTGATCATTTTCACGTGGATGCCGGCGGACTGGCACTTCGCGACGGCATCAATGACTTCCGGACGCGGCGGGTCGAGTTTGCCTTGGAGGCCGAGAAAGGTGAGTTCGTCGGCGACATGCGCATGGTCGAGATCGCTTTGCTCGGGAGACATTTCGCGCCGGGCAAAAGCAAGCACGCGCAACCCGCGGGCGGCCATTTCCTCGGCTTGGCGGAGCACACCGGGTTTGTCCAGCGGGGCGCGTTCGCCCGCTTCGGTGAGGCTGTCGGCGCAGCGCTCGGTGATGGCTTCCACCGCTCCTTTGATATAAATCATCTTGGGTTCGCTGCCGAGGCCATGGAGCGTGGCCATGTATTGGTAATCCGACTCGAAGGGGATGCACTCGATCCGCGGCAGCCGCCCGCTCATTTCCTTGGCGGTCAGTCCGGCTTTGTGCGCGGCGACGATGAGTGCCGCCTCGGTCGGGTCACCCTGGATGCCGGTGCGGCCCTCGTCATCGCGCACGAGCCGCGAATCATTGCATAACAGGCCGGCGCCGAGCGTTTCGATGAGCGCGACGTTTTCGCCGATGACGACCGGTGCCTGTTCGAAGTGAATTTCCCCCTCCGCCTCGTAGCCACTGCCGGTGACGTGGTAGTGGCGCCCGCCCGCGTGGATTTCCTGCACGGTCATCTGGTTTTGGGTGAGCGTGCCGGTTTTATCCGAACAGATGACGGTGGTGCTGCCGAGCGTCTCGACGGCGGGCAGCTTGCGGATGATCGCGCGCCGCCGCGCCATGCGCGAGACGCCGATCGCCAGGGTGATGGTGAGCGCCGCAGGCAGTCCTTCGGGAATCGCGCCGACGGCCAACGCGACGGCGGCCATGAACATGTCCACCCACGATTCGCCCCGCAGGATGCCGACGATGAAGGTGACAGCCGCCAGCCCGAGGATCACGTAGAGCAGCAGCCGGCTGAATTGCGCGATTTGGCGGGTGAGCGGCGTCTGCAAGTTTTCGGCGGTATGGATCAACCCGGCGATGCGGCCCATCTCGGTGTGGTCGCCGGTGGCGCAGACGACACCCTCGCCCTGGCCGTAGGTGACGAGCGTGCCCATGAAGGCGAGATTGGTGCGCTCGGCGAGGATCGCCCCGGCGGGCAGTGCTTCGATCTGCTTCTCGACCGGGACCGATTCGCCGGTCAGCGCCGCCTCCTCGATTTGTAAATTGCGCAGGTGCAGCAGTCGCAGATCGGCGGGCACACGGTCGCCGGATTGGAGCAGCACCACGTCGCCGGGCACCAGTTGCGCGGAGGGGATGCGCTGCTTTTCGCCCCCCCGCAACACGGTGGCCTCGGTGAGAACCATCTTCGCCAGCGCATCAATGGCCTTCTCCGCCTTCGCCTCCTGGAGATAGCCGATGACGGCATTGATGAGGACGACGCCGAAAATGACTGACGCATCCACCCATTCGCCCAGCGCCACCGTGATGCCGGTCGCCGCGAGCAGGATATAAATCAGCGGCTGGTGAAACTGCAAAACGAAGCGCATCCATTCGCTGAGCCGCTTGCGTGCGGTCATCTGGTTCGGGCCGAACTCCCGCAACCGCGCCTCGACTTCGGCCTGCGCCAAACCCGTGGCCGGATCGGTTTTCAAGCGTCCACTGGTTTGCTCCGCCGGGAGCTCGTGCCAGTGGGTCTGGGGGGAATCGTGCATCTGTCGGGGGCGCCTTCTGGCATCTTCAGGATGCAGATGAGATACACTCGATTCGTCGCAGTTTCGATCTATTTTGGCGCATTTTATGTTGCTGCCCGGTTCCCGGGCGTTGTGTTTCCAGAAATGGCCATGGCTTTCGACTTGGCGAGGCCGCGGCGGCGGTCACACTCGCGCCAGTGAATTCAGCGCCTCTTGGATTTTTTGACTCGGGTGTCGGCGGCCTAACCGTCGTCCGTGCCGTGCAGGAACTTTTACCTGCGGAAAACATTCTCTACCTCGGCGACACCGCACGTCTGCCCTACGGCTCGAAAAGCCCGGCGACGATCCGCCAGTTCGCGGATGACGACGTGCGATTTCTCATTTCAAAAGGCGTGAAAGCGATCGTCGTCGCTTGCAACACCGCCACCGCCCATGCCTTGCCCAGCCTCCTCGAGAAATACCGGATTCCGATCCTCGGCGTGATCGAACCGGGAGTGGACGCCGCCCTCGCCGATCCGAATGCCGAGCGCATCGGCATCATCGCCACCCGCGGCACCATCGGCTCGCACGCCTATCAGCACGCGCTGGCGCTGCGCCGGACCGGCCTGATGATCCACGCGCAGGCCACCCCGCTGCTGGTTCCATTCATCGAGGAAAACTGGCTCGACCACCCGGCCCTGGGCATCGTTTTGAAAGCCTATCTCGATCCGCTGGTGGACAAGGGCATCGATACTTTGATGCTGGCTTGCACTCATTATCCGCTGTTGATTCCGATCCTGCGGGAAATCCTGCCGGCCGACGTGCGCCTGGTGGACTCCGCGACCACCTGCGCCGAACATTTGAAAAAAGAACTCTCGCGCCTCGGCATGCTCGCGTCCGGCGGGCAGGACGGAAATTTGGAGCTCCATCTGACCGACCTCTCCGATGAATTCGAATCGCTCGCCCGGCGGTTCCTGAAAAAATCCCCGGGCCGCATCCATCGCGCGGTGCTCGGCGCCTGAGTCGAAGCTGTTGACACCCGATGGGCGAGCGCTTCCACTGGATGAAGATGCAAGACCACTCCGCCGCCCTGATTGAAATGGCCCTCGCCGAAGATGTGGGTTCCGGCGATGTCACCTCGCAGTATTTCATCCCGGCAGGGCGGCGTGCCGTTGCCTTCGTAACGGTGCGCAAAGAAGGCGTGATTTCAGGTGTCAACCTGGCGGCCCGCGTTTTCGCCACCGTCGATCCGGAGTTGGAGGTGGAAGTTCTCATCCCGGATGCCAGCCGGGTGGGCGAAGGCGCCATGGTGCTGCGGGTGGAAGGCTCGGCCCGCTCAATTCTAACCGCCGAGCGCACCGCCCTGAATTTCCTGCAGCGCCTCAGCGGCATCGCCACCCTGACATCCAAATACGTCGATGCGGTCAAGGGCACCCACGCGCAAATCCTCGACACCCGCAAAACCACCCCCGGCTACCGCCTGCTGGAAAAAAAGGCGGTCGTGGACGGCGGCGGATTGAACCACCGCATGGGGCTCTATGACCGCGCGATGGTGAAGGACAACCACCTGGTTTCCGAGAGCAACCTAACCGGAATGCAGGCAGCAATCCGTCACCTGAATTTCATCAGCCCGAATGTGGAAGTCGAGGTGGAGGCGGACAATCTGGAACAAGTGCACGCGTTTCTCGAACTCGAAGGCGTGGATCACATCCTGCTGGATAACATGACGCTGGCGGAACTCCGCGAGGCGGTCACCCTGCGCGGCGATCGCAGCAAGCCCCACCTCGAAGCCAGCGGCGGGGTGACTTTGGAAACCCTGCGTGACATCGCGGAAACCGGCGTCGATTTCATCTCGGTGGGCGCCCTGACGCATTCCGCCCCGGCGTTGGATATCGGCCTGGATTTCACGCCGCTCGAAGGTTGATCTTATGGCAGACGACTTCACCGCCATTGCCGCCGCGCTCCCCGATCCATTTCGCCTGTTGATCCGGGAATCCGCCGGATCGACCAACGATGAAATCCGCAGCCTCGGCCAAGCGGCGGCCCCGGACGGCCTGGTTTTACTCGCCAGACGCCAGACCGCCGGCCGCGGTCGGCGGGGGGCTGCGTGGTTTTCACCCGAGGGCGAATCCCTGGCATTTTCCGTCCTCGTCCGCCCGGAGGAACCGAAGGCGCTGTGGCCGCGGCTGGCCTTGGCAGCCGGCTTGGCGGTGGCGGAGGCGGTCGAGTCGTTTGGCGAGCAGGCTGGCATCAAGTGGCCCAACGATGTCTGGATCCGCCAACGAAAGGTGGCGGGCATCCTGGTCGAGGCGGGCGCGGATTTTGCGATCGTCGGCATCGGGATCAACGTCAAGACCCGCGAGTTTCCACCCGAAGTCTCGGAAATCGCCACCTCGCTCCACCTCGAATCCGGCCGCGAATTCCCGCTCCCCGAGGTGCTCTCGGCGATCATTCGCCAATTTTCCCTGCGTCGCCATCAGATCGGCGGCGATTTTGGCGAAATCCTCAGCGCAGTCCGCCTGCGCTGCGTGCTCATCGGCAACCGGGTGTCCCTGATCACCGCCCACGGCCCGAAAACCGGAATCGTCGAGGGCCTCGCCCCTGGCGGCGAACTGCTGCTGCGCAGCGACGACGGCCTGGAACGCTTGCTGCAAGCCGACGAAATCCGCTTGCTGCCCGGCTGAAATCGCGGATTTCCTTTCCGCAAAAGAACCCTCACAGTGCCACTCATGAAAGCGATTCCCAGCGTGTTGATGATCGCCTGCGCCTCGGCGGCCCTCTGCTCGTGTGCCGGTTCCACAGCTCCTGCGGCCGAGCCCGCCGCCAAAAAGGAGGAGAAACCGGAGGCCCCCAAGCTGGTCGGCAGGGTCGCCTCGATTCCAGCCGACAAGCGCTTTGTGCTGATCCAGAGCTACGGCAAGTGGAGCGTTGAAACCGGAGCCATTCTCACCACCCGCGGCCCCGATGACCGCTCCGCCAACCTGCTTGCGACCGGAGAATCCCTTGGGGAATTCGCTGCCGCCGATCTTCAGTCCGGTCTCATCGAAGTCGGTGACGCGGTTTATTCGCGCCACCTCCCGCAGCCCGCGGAATGGTTAACAACCCCGGAATCGCCACAAGATCAGGCGATCGCGCCGCCAGCGAATGTTCAAAAAAATAATTAGCCTTTCAGGATTTCTTTGCTTCCAAAACCTCTTATGTCGATGTATTTTCAAAAAGTCCCGTTCGCAAAGCAGCCGCAATTAGAAATAATTCAGCTTTAGAGTTGATTACTATCCGGAATTCCGGGTAGCTTCTCTACCGCAATGGCTGTGCCCCCTTACATGTCCCGAAACATGAACACTACAACCAGCCATAATGAAAACAATGAACGCCTCGGGCGCTTCGGTGAGAGCCGACGCGGACCGTCTTGCTGACTTCGTCCTATTTACACAACGAAGCTGCATCCTAAACCTGTCGTCAGAACTCAACAAAGGGAACGTCTCATTCCCGCAGTTCTTCCTCCTAACCTACTTATCCAGCGAAGAATATCTCACGATGTCCGACATTGCGAAAAAGATGGGCCACTCGACTGCCGCAGCCACCGGCTTGGTCGATCGGTTGGAGAAACTGTCCTACGTTGAGCGCATGCACGCCGCTGAAGATCGCCGGAAAATCATGGTCCGCATCACCGCAAAGGGTATCGAACTCGTTGCAAAGATGCGCACCGAAATTGCCAACGATCTGGCAGGCATCCTGGCAGGCATGGATGAAGACCAAGCGGAAGCCGTGGAACACACCAAGCGGGCCATTCATGGCCGTGCGATCGCGTGATCCCGGAATCCGTCTCTGAAACATAATCCAGCTTGGCGAATCCTAAGCGCCTCCGTTACCGTCCCCGGGTGACGGAGGCGTTCCCCTTTCTGGACAGCTTGAATGCGATCCCCGGCGTACGCGCCGGCTGGGTCGAACGCGTGCCCGACCTGCCGATCACCGGCGACCGCGATGAAGCGATGAATTTGCTGCGCCCGCACCACGCTGCGGCGGTGACCGATTTTGCCGGACCCGGTGCCCAATGGTGGCGCGCCGAACAAATCCACGGCACCGCCATTGCCTTGATCCCGGGGGCTCCGCAAATCGAAGCTCCGGATGAGCTGCCAGTGGTCCCCGGGGTGGATGGTTTGATCACCCGCAAGCCGGGCATGGTGCTCGCCATTTACGTCGCCGATTGCGGCCCGATCTGGCTCGCCGATCGAAACACCGGAGCCGTCGGACTGCTGCATTCCGGCAAAAAGGGCACGGAGGGCAATATTTTACAACTGGCGCTCGAGATGATGACCCACCATTTCGGCACCGTTCCCGCAGACGTCGTCGCCGTGCTTGGCCCGTGCATCCGCCCTCCGGACTACGAGGTGGACTTCGCCGGTCAAATCGGCGAGCAGGCACAGCGCGCGGGCATCGGCAGTTATTTCGATAGCCGCCTGAACACCGCATCCGATTTGGCGCGCTACTACAGCTACCGCCGCGAACTCGGCAAAACCGGCCGCATGATGGCCATGATCACCCGCGACACCCCACCATGAGTTCCCTCACCGTCAAGGCCCCGGCCAAACTCAATCTGTCCCTGCGGGTGCTCGCCCGGCGCGACGACGGATTTCACGAAATCG
>JBIPND010000138.1:0-7007 GCA_044374015.1 Luteolibacter sp.
GAACGACTCCATGCCGAGCTTGGCGATGTTGAATTTCTCTTGGTTGAGCAGACGCAGCGAAACGCTCTCGCCCTCGACGGTGGGGACGGTGGCGACGCGGACGTCGATGGTCGCGCCTTCGAACTGGAGGTTGATCCGGCCGTCTTGCGGCACCCGGCGCTCGGCGATGTCGAGGCGGGCCATGATTTTGAGGCGGGCGATGACCGAGCTTTGCAGCGCCTTGATGTTTTCCGGCACGGCGATTTCGATCAAGCGGCCGTCGATCCGGTAGCGGATGCGGAGATTGGTGCTGAGTGGCTCGACGTGGATGTCGGTCGCGCGCTGGTCGAGGGCCTCGCGGATGATCTGGTTGACGAATTTGACGACCGAGGCTTCTTCGTCGTCGTCTTGGTCGATAACGTTGGCCTCGTCCTCGCCGGTTTCGAGGTGGTCGTAGTCGAAATCGCGGCCTTCGAGGATTTGCTCAAAGGTATCGGCACCGACACCGTAGAGGCGGCGGAGCGCTTCGTGCAGGCGCTTGCGGGAGGCCATGCACCAATCGATGGGCAGCGCGAGTTCCTGGGCGGCGGCTTGGCGGGCGACTAGGTTGAAGGGATCGAAGGTGCAAAGTTTCAGGCGTTTTTGGTCGCCCTCACCCTCGATGGCGACCGGCAGCAAGCGGTGGCGCAAGGCCAACCGCGGCCCGCAGGCTTCGCGCAACGGCAGCGGCACTTCGGCCATCGGGATGCTCTCAAGCCACTCAATTCCAAGGTCGTGCGCCAATTCCCGCATGTAGCGTTCCTCATCGACGACCCCGGCATCGAGCACGTCATCGATCGGCGATCGTTGGCGTTGGGCGGCGTTGCGCAGAACTTCGGTAAGCGCGGGAATGTCGTCACAACCGGTGCGGCGAGCGGGTTCAATCAAAAGCTGGGTCATGTGTGGCGACTTCTTGTCGGTTAAAAGCTCCCCGGGCGCAATCTTGTCTCTTGAAAATGCGCGAATTGGCCGAAGCGGCGCGATTCCGGCGGCCGGACGGGTCACTTTTTTCAAACGGCGATTTGCCAAAGCCGCGGTCCGGGTGGATCTTCAAGGTGAACTCAAAAATTATAGATCATGAAGACGAATGAAAATTCCAAGACTTCCACGGTATCCTTGAGAGATGGCAAATCCGAACTGGCATTCTGGTCGCAGGACTTCAAAAATTTGCCGACCGTGGGCGAGCGGATCGAAGTGACAAGCCGCTGTGCTTTTCCCGGCTACGGCGATCACGCCAGCGTTTCGAGTGTCCATTGGGACCAGGAAAGCGGCGCACACCGGATTGATTTGCAGGCCGAGTGCGGGATCCCGGATCACGAACGCCCGGAGGTGTTTCTCAATGCCAGCATGTTCCCGGCCGAGCGGCGTGCCGTGGCCGAAGAGTGCGTGCGGCTCGAGTTGGGCGTGCCGCTGATCCATTGGGAGGAAAGTTTCGAGCCGAGGGTGATCGTCCGGATGCGCGAGGGCAAGGGCCAACCGAAGGTTCCGCGGGTCGCGCTTCAGGGCAAACTCACCGCCATCGCGCGGCGGGAGCCTGAATTTTCAGAGCGCTGAACCACCTCAGGGTGCGCCGGTCCCAAAGCGGGGGCATGTTCCCCGCTTGTTGAAATGCGGTGGAACGGCACAATCTCACCGAGACGCGCTTGGCATCCGGGAAGGGATGTCGTGGCTGCCGACGCGTTTGCATCCCGGGAAATTTCTGCGAGAGTAACCCACCATGAGCGAAAAATTCCACGGTTGGGCAGCCACAAAGTCCGGACAAGCACTGACAGAATTCGAATACGATCCCGGCGCGCTGCGTCCGGAGCAGGTCCAGGTGAAGGTGGAGTCCTGCGGGATCTGCCACTCGGACCTGTCGATGCTCGACAACGAATGGGGCAATTCCAGCTACCCGCTGGTTCCAGGCCACGAGGTGGTGGGCGTGATTGAAAAAGCCGGCGATCAGGTCAAAGGCCTCGCGGTCGGTGATCGCGTCGGTTTGGGATGGTTCGCGGGGAGTTGCCTGTCGTGCCGCCCGTGCCTTTCCGGAAATCACAACCTCTGCTCTAGCGGCGAGCAAATGATCGTCGGCCGGCACGGCGGCTTCGCCGACCGGGTGCGCGCGAATTGGGAGTGGGCGATCAAGCTACCGGCCAAACTCGATCCGGCGAGCGCGGGTCCGCTGTTCTGCGGCGGCATCACGGTGTTCGCGCCGATCACCGATTTCGGAGTGAAGCCGACCGACCGCGTGGGCGTCATCGGCATCGGCGGCCTGGGTCACTTGGCGCTGCAATTTCTAAACAAGTGGGGCTGCGAGGTGACGGCGTTCACCTCCAGCGAAGCGAAGGCCGATGAGGCGCGGAAACTCGGCGCCCACCACGTCGTCGGCACGCGGGACAAGGCGGCGCTGACGACACTGGCGGGCTCGTTTGATTTTATTCTGGTGACGGTGAATGTGGCATTGGACTGGGATGCCTACATTGCGGCGCTCGCGCCGGACGGGCGGCTGCATTTTGTCGGAGCGGTGTTAGAGCCGGTGCCGGTCGCGGCGTTTTCGTTGATCGGCGGCCGCAAGTCGATTTCGGGCTCGCCGCTCGGTTCGCCGTTCACGGTGGCGACGATGCTGGACTTTTGTGCGCGCCACGAAATCGCCCCGGTGATCGAGACGTTCGCGATGCGGGAGGTGAATGCGGCGCTCGACCACCTGCGTGCCGGCAAAGCGCGGCACCGGATCGTGCTGCAAAACAGTTAGGGGCGAATGATCAGGCGCGGTGCGTCCACTCTGGCAGGTGGACGATCTCGCCGCCCTTGAGTGCGGATTCGTGGGCGAGGATGCCGGTGCAGGTGATGTTCGCGCTTTCGACGGCATTCGGATAGGCGTCGTGACCGGTTTTGAGCATCTCGACGAAGCGGTGGACCAGGTGCGGATGCGAGCCGCCGTGGCCGCCGCCCTGGGTGAATGATAGATGCTCGCCGCCTTCCTCACCGCCATAGACGCCGCCGGTGGTGAACGCCTGGATTTCCTCCGGCAGATAGTGGGCGAAGTCCGGGCATTGCACTTCCGACGGGATCTCCGGCTCCGGCAGTTTTGCGGTGTGGATCACCAGCGGATCATGCTCGATGAGTGGCCACTCGACGGATTGTTTGGTGCCATAAACTTCGAAAGACTCGCGATATTGGCGCGCCACATCAAACAACGAGCGGATCACCTGGGCGGATAGATCGCTGTTTTTCATTTTGATATGGCAAGTCTCCACCGCGAAGGTGGAACCATAACAGGCGTGCATGTCCTCGGCGATGGTGCCGGAGCCGAAACAGGAAACATATTCCGCCTCGCTGCGCATCAGTCCCAGAATCGGGCCGACGCAGTGGGTGGCGTAGAACATCGGCGGCAGGCCCGGCCAGTAGCCCGGCCAGCCTTCCATGTCCTGTTGATGGGATGCCTTGAGGAACTGGATTTTCCCCAGATCGCCCTTTTCATAGAGTTCCTTCATGAAGAGGAATTCGCGGGCATACACCACGGTTTCCATCATCATGTATTTCAAACCGGTCTGCTTCACCAGATCAACGATTTGTTTGCATTCATCGAGGCTGGTCGCCATCGGCACGGTGCAGGCGACGTGTTTGCCGGCCTTGAGCGCCTGGATCGCCTGCTTGCCATGGTCGGGGATCGGCGAGTTGAGATGCACGGCGTGGACGTCGGGGTCGGTGAGCAGTTCGTCGTAGGAGGTATAGCGTTTTTCGATGCCATACTTGTCGCCGATTTCGTCCAGCTTGGAGCGTGTCCGCTGGCAGATCGCGTACATGTTGGCGTCCGGGTGACGCTGATAGATCGGGATGAATTCGGCACCAAAACCGAGGCCGACGATGGCAATGTTGATTTGTGACATGGATGTGTGCGGTTGAGTTTGTTAGGAAGAGTGGCCGGTGGGAGACCCGCCAACCAATCTGGACGGGATGTCTGGAGAGCGCTTGTAGATTGACGGCAGGCTTGTGTAAAATTCCGCCATCGCCGGATTCAACGAGGCCTCAGTGGCGCGGGTTTCGGCGCTTCCTGGCGGCGCTCCATGCGGTATTGGCTCGCGGTTTGGCCCATCTGGCGGCGGAACTGGCGGGCGAAGTCGCTGTGGTCGTAAAACCCGGCGTCCAGCGCGACCGTGGTGACCGGGTGATTGGTGCGGGCCAGCAAATCGCAGGCCTCGATCACCCGCATCCGGATCATGTAGTCGCGCGGGGTCATTTGGAACGTGGCGCGGAATTTCCGCTCGAACTGGCGCACCGACATGTGGGCCATTTTCGCCAGGGACGGGACGTCGAGTTTTTCGCGGAAATGGATTTTCAAATAATCCGCCACCGTGGCGAGCTCGAGGTAGGGCTGCATCGCGGCGCGCTGCGCTTCGTAGCTGCGGACGGTGCCGCACAGCCCGCAGATTTCGCCGGAGAGATTGAAGAGCGGGAGCTTGTCGGTGACGAACCACTCGGGCTTGCCGGCGCTGCCGGGGAACAACTCGATGATCCCCAGCAGCGGTTTGCCGGACGTCATCACCTGCTCGTCGTCGCGGCGGTATTTTTCCGCAAGTTTGGGCGGGAAAATCGAATCGTCGGTGATGCCGATGATTTGATCCTCCGTTTGGAAACCGCAGCGCCGGATGAAATCGGGATTTCCCGCCATCAGCCTGCCGCTGCGGTCTTTTGCGAAAAAAAGCGTGCCCGGGAGATGGTCGAACAAATGCCGGAACTGCCCGCTTGAAAGTTGCGCCGACCAGTTTCCGGGGGATTCTTCAGGGGTCATCTGGCGGAATTTTACACAAAGCCTCCGCAATCTTACAAGCATGCGCTCGATGAATGGATCACAATAACCGCCTGCCTCCGGTCCGCCCGTGCCGGGGAGCTCACGCAATCGCACTTCATGAAAAAAATCCTTCTACTCCCGCTCGCGGTCCTTGCCGCCGCCATCGGCTTTTCACAATCGCTCGTCCAACCTCGCGACGAGGCGCGCCGCGTGGAGGTGCTTTTCCTCGGCGCGCCATTGGCCAACGGCCCGGCGCACGACCCCATCGAGCGTTACCGCGTGATCCGCAAGGCGCTCGGCACCGACGGCATCAATTTCACCTACACCGAAAACCTCTCGGACATCCGCCGCGACGTGCTCGACCGCTACGATGCGGTGATGCTTTACGCCAACTGGAAACAAAACGAAGCGATGGACCCGGCACAGGAAAAGGCGCTGCTCGGATACGTCGAGGAAGGCGGTGCGTTCCTGCCAATCCATTGTGCGTCAGCCTGTTTCGGCGGTTCCGAGGCGTTTGTGAAACTCGTCGGCGGCCGTTTCAAATCGCATGGCGACGGCGTTTTCCGCACCACCATCACTGCCCCGGAACACCCGATCATGAAGGGCTACGAAGGCTTCGAAACCTGGGATGAAACCTACGTGCACGACCGCCATGGCGACGACCGCACCATCCTCCAACTCCGCGAGAAAGAGCCTTGGAGCTGGGTCCGCAAACAAGGAAAAGGCAACGTTTTCTACACCGCTTACGGCCACGACATGCGCTGCTGGGACCAAGCCGGATTTCACGAACTCCTCCGCCGCGCCATCCTCTGGAGCGTTGGCGCTGAAGTCCGCGCCAAGCTCACCGGCCTGAAACTCCCCGAACTCGAAACCGAGGCCATGATCCTGCCCGGCTACCGCGAACGCAAAACCATCACCGAGGGCCAAAAACCGATTTCCGCCAGCGAGTCGATCAAGCTCGCGCAAGTCCCCGCCGGTTACGAAATTTCGCTCTTCGCCAGCGAGCCGGACATCGTCAATCCGATCCACATCGCCTGGGACCTCCGTGGCCGCGCCTACGTCATGGAAAGCGTGGACTACCCGAACAACCTCCAGGCCGGCAACCTCGGCCACGACCGCATCCGCATTTGCGAAGACACCAACGGCGACGGTCGCGCCGATAAATTCACGCTCTTCGCCGACAAACTTTCCATCCCCACCTCGATGGTGTTCGCCAATGGCGGCGTCGTTTGTGCCAACGCCCACGAAATCATCTTCCTCAAAGACACCGACGGCGACGACAAGGCGGACGTCCGCCAAACACTCTTCACCGGCTTCAAAACCAACGACACCCACGCCGGCGTCTCCAACCTCCGCTACGGCTTCGACCACTGGATCTACGCCACCATCGGCTACGCCGGCTTCGACGGCGCGGTCGGCGGCGAAAACCACAAATTCTCCACCGGCGTGTTCCGCTTCCGCCCGGATGGCAGCAAGCTGGAATTCCTCCAAAACACCACCAACAACACCTGGGGCCTCGGTTTCACCTCCGATTTCGACATCCTCGGCTCCACCGCCAACGGCAACCCCTCGTTCTACCTGACCTTCGCCAAGTCCGCCTACGAAAAGGCAGGCCTCCCCCAACCACGCACTCCCAACGAGGACGGAAACCCGAAATTCTTCCCCAGCTCAATGGACATCCGCCAGGTGGACCAGTTCGACCGCTACACCTCCGCCGCCGGCCACGCGTTCTACACCTCGGACCGGTTCCCGGAAAACTACCGCGACCGCATCGCCTTCGTCTGCGAACCCACCGGCAAACTCGTCGGCCAGTTCGAAATCATCCCCAAAGGCGCCGGCTTTGTTTCCAAACAACTTCCTAACAACATCTACAGCAGCGCCGATGCCTGGTCCGGTCCCGTCCACGCGGAAACCGGACCCGACGGCGCGGTCTGGATCTGCGATTGGTATAACCTGATCATCCAGCACAACCCGACGCCTAACAAAAACTCCGCCGGTTACGACGCGAAAAACGGCCGCGGCAACGCCTACGAAAGCCCGGTCCGCGACACCAGCTTCGGCCGCGTTTACCGCGTCTATCCGAAAGGCAGCCGCGACGATTCGAACCCCAAGCTCGACCCCGCGAATCTCGACAGCCTGATCGCCGGTCTCTCCCACCCGAACCTCTTCTGGAGCCTCAACGCCCAGCGCCTGATCGTCGAATCCGGGGCCGCCGCCG
>JBIPND010000139.1:0-6996 GCA_044374015.1 Luteolibacter sp.
ATGGATCGCGAACCCCTCGTCCGCCTGAAACCCGACGGCTCGAAGGGCGCGACCCCCCGCCGCCTGATCGTCGTGGTGCTCAACAGCCCCGATCGCTTCAACCGCGTGCGGGCGCTGATCCGCCAGGGTTGGGCGGTTTACGACCCATGGCTGGAAGCCGGGGCACCGGTCCAAGACCGCAGGCGCGAGATGATCAACGTGCCCAATCCGCAGTGAAAACTTTCTACGGTATCCCACAAATCACTACACATGAAACGAATCGGAATTTTAAACAGCGGCGGCGATTGCCCCGGCCTCAATGCAGTCATTCACGGTGTTGTCGGCGCGGCTGACCAGCTTGGCTGGGAAGTCATCGGCTTTCGTGACGGCTTCGAGGGCTTGCTGCCTCCCGGTGATTACACCGTCCTTAAACCGAAAGACACCATCGGCATTCTCAAACTTGGCGGCACCATTCTCGGCACCACCAACAAGGGCCATTTCGCCGCCAAAATCGGCGAGGGTGACATCGCCGAAGTCCCGCCCGAAATCGTTGCCAAGGCCAAGCGCACCATGGACCAACTCGGAATCTGCGCGCTGATCATCGTCGGCGGCGATGGCTCTCTAACCACCGGTCTGCAACTTTATCGCGAAGGCTGGCCGATCATCGGCGTGCCGAAAACCATCGATAACGACTTGAGCGCCACCGCCTTCACCTTCGGTTTCGACAGCGCGGTTTCGACCGTGGTCGATGGCCTCGACCGCCTTCACACCACCGGCGAAAGCCACAAGCGGGTGATGGTGCTCGAAGTGATGGGCCGCCACGCCGGATGGATCGCCCTCTGGGGTGGGATCGCCGGCGGCGCGCATGTGATTTTGATGCCGGAAATTCCGTTTTCCTTGGAAAGAGTCGCTGATTTCATCCGCCAGCGCGACGCCCAAGGCCATCACAGCACCCTGGTGGTCGTGGCGGAGGGCGCCAAAATGCCGGACGGCCACCTGGTCACCTGTCACGCCAACGAAGGCGGCGAAGTCCGCCTCGGCGGCATCGGCGATCAAGTTTCCGCCGCCTTGGAAAAAATGACCGGCAAAGACGCCCGCTCCTGCACGCTGGGCCACCTTCAACGCGGGGGCGCACCCACCTCGCTCGACCGGATCCTCGGGATGCGCTTCGGGGTGATGGCCGCCAAGCTCGCCGAAGAAGGCGCTTTCGGCCGGATGGTCAGCTATCAGGCGTATCATGTCGATTCGGTCCCGATCGAAGAAGCCGTGCACCAACTGCGTCTGGTCGAGCCCGACAGCGAGTTGGTGCTCGCCGCCAAAGCGGTCGGAATCTGCCTCGGGGACTGAAAATTTTCAGTTTCAAGTTGCCGGTTTTCAGAGATATCCTCCGCCGACCTCGGGCGTCGTTTGATTCCCTGAAAACCGAAATTTAGCCCATCACCTCTGCCATGTCTTCCGACCCATTGCTCCAACTGCTCCGCCGCAAAGCCCGCTTCACCGACCAAGAACTCGCCGATCTCCTTTCCTCCAGCAAGGAGTCCGTCGCCGCGCGGGTCGCCGCATGGGAGGCGGATGGAACGATTCTCGGCTACCATGCGGTGGTCAATCCCGAGATCACCGGCGACACTTCCGTTTCCGCTTTCATCGAGGTGAAGGTCACCCCGGAGCGCGGTGGCGGGTTCGACCGGCTGGCGATGCGCATCGCCCGCTTTGACAGTGTCGTTTCCTGTTATCTCGCCAGCGGCGGCTACGATCTGATGGTGGTCGTCGAGGGCGCGGACCTTCGCGAAGTCGCGCGTTTCGTCTCCGAGCGGCTGAGCTCGCTGGATGGCGTGATCTCCACTGCCACCCACTTCCGCCTCAAGACCTACAAGGAAAATGGCTTTCTGTTCGAACGCGAAACCAGCCTCGACCGTCTCGCAGTGACCCCGTGATTTTCAAATTTCGGGCGGCAGTCGGCGGGTGGTGATGTTGACTTTCAGCGAGCTGCCCACGCCGGAGACTCCGTGAAACCCGCCGCTTACCGGCATGACTTCGCGCGGATGGTGGCTCACGCCGACGATGATGTGCTGCGGGCCGACGCGCTTGCCGATGGACGGATCGTAGCCGGTCCAGCCGCGGTCGGGCAGATAGATTTCCGCCCAGGCATGGGTGGAGCCGAGGCCGACATTGGAGTTCTGGCTCTCCAAATAGGCCTCGATAAACTCGCTCTCGTCATGTTCCCCGGCGCGGTGAAGCCGGTGATAGAGGTTCTCCGCCGGCGTCAGTGACTCTTCGTCGCTCAGGGCAATGCTGAGAAATGCCAACCGCGGAATGTGTCTGCCCATCACCACCAGACAGACCGTTAGCGGCGTGGCGAGCACCAGTCCCACCGGACCCCACAACCAGGTCCACACCAGGGCCGCCACGATCAGGGCGATCGGCGTGACTCCCGTGCTGGAGCCATACAGCCAGGGTTCCATCACATTGTTGCTGATCAATTCGAGCACCACGAACAGCCCGACGGTGAGCAGCGGTGGCAGCCAGCTCGGCGAGATGGCGAACGAGAGCGCAATCGGAAACACCGCGGCAATCCAAGGCCCCACGTAGGGAACGAATCGCAGCACGGTGGCCAGCGCACCCCACAAGGTGGCGTTGGGCACGCCGATGAAATAGAGCCCAATCGCCACCGGGATTCCGTAAGTCACATTGACCACCAACTGCATCAGCAGATACTTGGAAACCCGCGCGCCCGCGTCATCCATCGCGCGGGAGGTCGCGCTGATGCGCCCTTGGCCGATCAGTCGGATCAACCGATTGCTTAAATCTTTGCGTTCCAGCAACATGAAAATCAACAGGATCAGCACCAGCGCCACCGTCCCGAGCGGGCCCAGCAGCGGACCGATAACGCCTTGCAGAAATTCCACCCGGTCGTCGGTGGAATTCACCAGTTCCACCGGCACGGCCTTGGGGTGAGGCAATTGGGAGGCCTCCGCGACCAGCAGTGAGCGTCCGTCTTCGCCGCCCGGCAGGTCTTTTTTCAGTTCATCCAGAGTTTCAGAAACTCACGCGAGCGGCCCGCCACTTGGAATCTGGATGGCGCGGAGTTTGGTGCTGATGTTTTCTTTGTAATCCGGCAGTTTGTCCGCCAAATCAACCGCTTGGCGGGTCAGGATCCAGCCAACCGCGGCGGTGGCCGCAAACATCATCGCCACCACCACCAGCACCGCGCCGATGCGTCCGACCCACCGCTCCAAACGGGTAACCAGCGGCGAAAGCATGAACGTCAGCAGCGCCGCCAGTGCCAGCGGCACCAACAACTCCCGCCCGAAATACAAGGTGGCGAAGATGAAGGCGCTGAGCAGGATGCTTGAAATCGTCGCCAGCGAGCTTGCGGATGTCGCTTTTTGAATCGGGATGGCCATGAAGATTGTCGAACTCCGACTCAGACAGTCTGCTCGAGCTTCTCCAAGGATGCGATATGATTTAGCACGGGCGGCAGCAGTTCGTCGCGAATCAGGATTTTGCAGGCCGGCATGACTTCGTCGTCGAGCAACGCTTCCTGGTAATTCTTGCGCCCCAGTTCCTCGCCTTTTGCCAGCAGGGAAATGGCGGAATCGGAGCCAAATAGAATCGCGGCCCCTTCCACCGTGGCGGCGACGATCCCCCAAGTGCCCGAGTCCCGCTGCGGCTCACCGCCCATCTGCCGGATGTTTGCCGCGAGTCGTGCGGCGGAATGCGCATGTTCCGAACGAATCCGGCGCAGCTCATCGGAGATCGCGCTACCCTCGTATTTTTCGAGCGCTTGGCCGTAGGTTTCGCCGGCGGATAGCTCGTTTCGAAGCAGTGAGTTACAGACTTTGATGCAGTGGTTGTGGATGGTGTTCATGAGGTGGCGTGGTTTGGAAGTTAAATCTTCCATCGCAGTTCGGGTGCCAGCCACTGAAATCCTCTGAATGCGGAGGTTTTGAGGACCGTCACAGTCCATCACCCGGCATTTTGCAATCCCCTGAAAACCCGTTGATGCGATCTGCATGACCCGCGCGCCGCAGGTGGCCTGGGCGGATTTTCCAATGCCGCTTACGGATCTAACTGATAATTTGATTGACGGGCAAACGCCGGCGCGACTAAAACCTCACGTTGCATGACCGCTAACCCCCCCCATTGCCGGCTTAGGATTGCCCCTGGTGCTTGTGGCGCTGTGGTCAGCCGGATGCCAGAACCGGGAGTCACCCTCCGTCATGGGGATGGTTCGGCAAGGTTGCGTTTTTCGGATCTCGATCCTTCACAAAGGGACTTTTTCGGATTGGAAGAAAGCGCGGCGTTGGCGGCCGTCCAGCAGGAATCCCGCGACGCATTTGCCTATGAGCGCTGGATCGACAGTGGCGTGGCCGCCGTGCGCGAGAAGGAATCCCGAGTCTCGGCCGAGGTCGAGCGGCGAGCGCAGTTGGCGCGGGAAGAGCGGGCGCGGATCGCCTCCCAGCAGCTGCTCGCCGCCAGCGATCGCGCGCTCGCGCAACCCGCCAAGTCCGTGGGCAGCAGCTACTCCCGTTACGATTCCAGCTATCGAAGCCGCAGGCCGACCTACCGCTACATCTATCATAATCCGTCGAATTATTGCGCGCCCCGCTATCAGAGGAGCAATTCCTACGACGGCAGAGTCACGATCCATCAGGGTTTCCCCAAAGATACTGAGGTCAACCGCGGCCGCACCTTTTCCAACACCACCATTCCCTATATTCCATGAAGTTGAATTCCTGTTCTATTTCATGGTCGGTATGATCGTGCTGGTCATGGCCGGCGTCGGGCTCTCGCTGCTGATCGATAAGCGGCTGCAATCGTCGAGCGGTGCCATCCGGCTCCACCGGGAAATCGAGATTGCCGAAGAGGAACTGTTCGGCCTCAGGGAGTGGCATCAGGAATCCTCGCGGGCTCTAGCGGAACGTGGCCCGCAATTGTTAGCAGCGTCGGCGGCCCTGGAGGAGCTCCAGCATCAGCAGCAAGCCCTTCGCCTGCGCCAATCCTCGGCGGAAGCCCGCCGCCGCGCCCTTCTCGCCGAAATTGCAGCGCTGGAGCAGGATTTTGCGCGCCAGCGCGCGGACGACCGCCGTCGGACCTGGTTGGCCGCCATCGGCGAGAAAATCGGCACCCTCACCCTGCGCGGCGACCGTGAATATCACGAGGTGGTAATCACCCGGGTCACCGAGGCGGGCATGGAGATCCGCCACCAACACGGGATCGCCCGGGTGCTCGCCGCCGATCTCGGCCCGAAATGGCAAAGTCGCTTCCACTGGCCCGACGCCCAGCCATGATCCCGCGCGCACCCGCGAATTCTCGAAAATCCGGGTTGCCCTGCGGCGGGGGATCCCTTGAACTCACCGCGTGCGATACGAACCGATTTCCACCGATTTTCTAATCCGCAACCGTGCCAACCTCCGGGACTTGCTCAAGCCAAACAGCATCATCATTCTCCAGGCGAATGACATCTATCCGACCAACGCGGACGGGGTGCTGTCCTTCAAGCAGAACAGCGACCTCTTCTATCTGACCGGCGTCGATCAGGAGGACACCATGCTGATCCTGATGCCCGACGCCCAGGACCCCAAGGAGCGCGAAATCCTCTTCATCAAGGAAACCAGCGAAGTGATCGCCGTCTGGGAAGGGGAAAAACTCAGCAAGGAACAGGCCCGCGCGGCAACCGGGATCGAGCGCATCGAGTGGTCGCAGGCGTTTGAAGGCTTCCTCCACCGGATGGTGCCGCAGGTGGATCACATCTATCTCACCACCAACGAGCACCTCCGTGCCAGCGTGGTGGTGGAAACCCGCAACGCGCGATTCATCAAGGATTGTCAGAACCGCTATCCGTTGCATCGTTATGAAAGGCTTGCGCCGCTGATGCACCGCTTGCGCATCACCAAAGACCCCGAGGAACTCCGGATCCTGCAGCGGGCCTGCGACATCACCGAAGCCGGCTTCCGGCGCGTGTTGGGATTCATCCAGCCGGGCGTCGGCGAGTGGGAGATCGAGGCCGAGCTGGCCCATGAGTTTCTGCGCCGTGGCTCGCGCGGCTTCGCCTATCCGCCCATCATCGGCACCGGCAAGAACGCCTGCGTGCTTCATTACGTCGAGAACGACAAGGTCTGCCAGGACGGCGACATGGTGCTGATGGATGTGGCGGCCGAGTATGCCGGCTGGGCCTCCGATCTCACCCGCACGGTGCCGGTGAATGGCAAATTCACCCGCCGCCAACGCGACGTGTATGACGCGGTGCTGAGGGTTTTCCGCGGGGCGAACGAAATTTTGCGTCCGGGCAACACGCCGATGGAATATCAGAAACAAGTGGTCGAACTGATGGAGCGCGAACTCGTCGGCCTGGGATTGTTCAGCGCGAAGGACGCCCGGGCCCAGGGGCCGGACAAGGCGCTGGTCAAAAAATACTTCATGCATGGCACCTCCCATCACCTCGGTCTGGATGTGCACGATGTCTCCCCGCCGCACCAGCCGTTTGCCGAAGGCATGGTGTTCACCATCGAGCCGGGCATTTATATCCGCGAGGAAGCTCTCGGGGTGCGCCTCGAAAATGATGTGGTGATTCAAAAAGACCGCAATTTCGACCTGATGGGCAAGATCCCGATCGAAGCCGATGAGATCGAATCCCTGATGCAGCGTTAGATCGCGAAATCCCCGAGTTCCTGATTCTTAAGATTCCAAGTTGCGCGGGGGCCTTGGTGCGGTCAGGGTCACCGCGATCCTACGCCATTTTGGGCGCGGCGAAATTTTCCAGGCAGCACATGAATAAACCGATTGGAGAACCGTCCAAGACCCCGCAGGGACCAGTCAGTTCCATCGCTTCGGACAACTCCATCGACGATCCGGACGATGATTTCCGATTGGTGGCGCTTGCGCAGCAAGGCGATATGACCGCCTACGACGCGCTTGTGACCCGGCATCGAGGAAGGATATTCGCCATGATCCGCAACATGATTCACCAGGAAGCCGAAGCTTGGGACCTCTCACAGGAGGTCTTCATCAAGGCGT
>JBIPND010000140.1:0-6981 GCA_044374015.1 Luteolibacter sp.
CCAATGAATCGAGCGCTGCACGAATGGAGCAGGCTTCCAGTGGAGGCAGCACGGAGGTGGCGCCGCCAAGCTGGACTCCGCAGGCATCCCAGCCGCACCGCTCGACGGATCAAAATCATTTCGATTTCCAGGACAATCATTTTCGCCACGCGAGGGCGGACGGTTCCACCCTGGCTCATGGCTCTGAAAATTGCCGTAAAAGTTCATAAGTTTGACGCAAAAGTTTAATGACAAACCTCTTAAACACAGCTAATCTTTCCTCCTTGAGAGAATCTAGTGGAGTGACTCGGCCCGTCCAATCAGCAGCTTTCATCGCCCTCCCTTTTTTCAATAATCCTCATTCTTAAAAACAATCGACACACACTCATTCAATGAAACCATCCACAAGCACACGCTCGGCGGGCTTCACCATGGCCATGGGTCTTCACTCACTTATGCCGAGTATATGGCCTACGCCAACAAGCCATCCCACGGCGGAGTCTATAACTTTGTCAGGGGAAGCTGGTAGCAGACCTTCGAACAAGCTTTTGGCGTAAACCAACCGACGTGCTGTTGTGCAGTCGTCATCCACAAAAACACCCTTATGAAGTCTTATCTCAATCCCATGATTGCCCGTATTTGCCTGGCATCGATTCTTTTACTCGGATTCACCTCCGCGCGTGAAGCTGCCATCATTGACATGGCCGCCTATGGCGCAAAAGCCGATGGCAGCGACACCACGCCGAGCGTGCGAGCGGCACTGGATGATGCCCGTCGCAGCAAGGCGACCAAGCTGACGTTTCCACCCGGTCGTTATGATTTCTGGCCCGAAAACGCCAGTGAGGAATACCTGTTCATCAGTAATAACGACGAAGGCCTCAAGCGGGTGATCTTTCCACTAACAGACCTGGAGGGTCTGGAAATCGATGGCGGTGGAGCCAGCTTCATCTTCCACGGACCCATGGTGCCATTCCTGATAGAGGGATCGAAGGGCGTGACGCTCAAGAATTTCTCGTTCGACTTCAGCCGTCCTTTCCACTCTGAGGGACGGGTCCTGGCGGTCACCAGCGACCATGTCGATTTGGAATTCTCCCTGGAGTTTCCTTATGAAATCCGCAACGGCGTGCTGGTCTTCACCGACGGGAAAAAGTCATCAGCTCCGGCAACGACCGTGACCAGCGGTGAGGTGCTCTACCCTTACGGCAGCCTGCTCGCATTCGATCCTGACAAGCGGGAAACCGCCTTCATGGCAAAGGACCACTACAAGCTGGGCGAAGGGGTGGCCGCGACGGAAATCGCTCCCAATCAGGTGAGGCTCATGATTCGCGATGCCTCGGCCAAGCCAGGAGATGTTCTCGTCTTCGGCGCGGAAATGCGGGACAGCCCCGGGATTGTTATTTCGGATAGCTCGGACATCCATCTATCCGACATGACGCTCCACCATTGCGGCGGCATGGGGGTGATTGCCCAGCGCAGTGGGGATTTATTTCTTAAAAAAATCCAAGTGACTCCTCCGCCCGGCGGACGGCGGATCGTCAGCCTCACCGCGGACGCCACTCATTTTGTCAACTGCCGTGGGAAGATCGAGATGGAGGATTGTCTGTTCGAGCAACAGAAGGACGACGCCACCAATATCCACGGGCTTTATGCGAAGATCACCCGCATTCTCGCGCCTAACCGATTCGAAGTCCGGATGATCCACCCACAGCAGGCCGGAGTGGATTTCGTGAAACCCGGGACGCGCTTGGAACTCACCGACGGACCAAGTCTCAAGGAGGACGGATTCGCAATCGCCAAAACCGTGGAACGCATCAACAAGCAAAGCACGATCATCGAGACTGAAGGCCCTCTGCCGGCAAACGTCATCGTAGGGGATTCCATCGCCGATGCGGATGCGAACACCGCCGATGTTCTTATCAGGAACTGCGTGATCCGTGGCAACCGCGCCCGTGGCATTTTGTTAGGCTCACGTGGTAAAATGGTCATCGAGGGAAATACCTTCCACACGCCCGGCGCGGCGATTCTGTTTGAAGGCGATTCCCGCTTCTGGTTCGAGCAGGCCGGGGTGCGTGATGTCGTCATCAAGGGTAACACCTTTGACAATTGCAACTACGGCATCTGGGGCACCGGCACCATCCAGGTCGGCTCCGGCATCGCGGATGAGTTTAAAAACGTCTCCCGTTACAACCGGAACATCCGTATCGAAAACAACCTCTTCCGCCACTTCAGCAACCTTCCCCTGCTTTCCATGTATTCTGTCGATGGCCTCACCTTTACGAACAACCGCCTCGAACGCACCACCACCTACCCCGCACCGGATGGCAGGGAGGGAAAACTGTTCATGATCACCGACTCCGACCATGTGAAAGTGGATGAACCCAAGGCCGTTTCCACCCGCGAGACTACGACCTCGTCGAATTAAAGCGGCGCCATCCGTCGAGCGATCAATGATAACGTCACCTCAGATTTCCGGTTCTCATTCATGAAAATCACTTGGTTTTCCATGTTGACGATCATCGCCATCACCTGCCCCGCATCAGGTGCCGGGGAAAAGCATCGTCCCAACATCCTCTTCGTCCTGGCCGACGACTGGGGCTATGGTGACGCCAGTGTGTACGGCAAAGAATGGATCCGGACGCCGGCGATCGACCGGGTCGCGCGGGAAGGATTGCGCTTCGATAACGCTTACACGCCCAACGCCAAGTGCGCGCCTTCGAGGGCGGCCATCCTTACCGGTCGCAATCCATGGCAACTCAAAGATGCCGGCAATCATGGCGGCACCTTTCCGTTGGAATTCAAAACCTTCACCGAGGCTTTGGAACAGCATGGATATTACGTCGGCATCACCGGCAAGGGCTGGGCTCCTGGTGTCGCACTCGATGCCGCCGGCAAACCGCGTCCGCTCACCGGCGTGGCGTTTGACAAACGCAAAGCCGCCGCGCCCGCGTCCAAGATCGACGCCAATGACTACGCGGCCAATTTCAACGATTTTCTCGACTCTGCCCCCAAGGCTGAACCGTGGTTTTTCTGGTTTGGATGCTTTGAGCCGCACCGCGAATATGAATATGGCAGCGGCGTGGCCAAAGGTGGCAAACAAATCGGCGACATCAAACGCGTGCCCTCCTACTGGCCGGACACACCCGCCGTGCGCAATGACATGCTCGACTACGCTTTTGAAGTGGAGCATTTCGATCGTCATCTCGGGCGCATGCTGGATGAACTCCAAAAACGCGGCCAACTCGACAACACCCTCATCGTGGTGACCTCGGACAATGGCATGCCATTCCCACGCGTGAAGGGAAACCTCTACGAAGCGGCCAACCACCTGCCCTTGCTCGTGCGCTGGCCGCATGGGATTCGTGCGGCGGGCCGCGCGGTGCGCGACTATGTGAGCTTTGTGGATCTTGCACCCACATTTCTGGCAGTTGCAGGTCTCGACTGGGAAAAGACCGGAATGGCTGCGACTGCCGGGCGAAGCCTTTCCGATCTCTTCAATCCGGAAAAATCCGCCGACATCTCACCGTCCCGCACCCACCTTTTGCTGGGCCAGGAGCGTCATGATGTGGGCCGGCCCAACGATGAAGGATATCCGATCCGCAGCATCATCAAAGACGGTTGGCTCTATCTTCGCAACCATGATCCCGACCGCTGGCCCGCCTGCAATCCCGAGACCGGCTACCTCAATACCGATGGTAGCCCGACCAAGACCGAAATTCTATCCGCCAATCGGGCCAAGCCGAACGATCCGCATTGGCTGCTGTGCTTTGGCAAGCGTCCGGCCGAGGAACTCTTCGATTTGAAAACTGATCCCGACTGCGTGAACAACCTCGCCGCCGCACCCGCGCAACAAGCCCGCCGTGGCGCATTGGAAACCCAGTTGATAGAAGAACTCAAGCAGCAGGGAGATCCCCGCATGTCCGGGCACGGTGAAGTGTTCGACCACTACCCCTATGCGGGCAAGGAGCGTGGGTTGTATGACCGCTACCTCAAGGGCGAAAAACTCGACACCGGCTGGGTGAACCCCACCGACGCCGAACTTGGTCCTATCGAATAAAAGATAAAAATATGAAACTCGTAAATTTCCTTCTCATTCCATTGCTGCTGCTAGCAGGACATGCCGTTGCATCCGAAAGTGTTCCTCTAACGGGGACATGGCGTTTTGAACTTGATGCAAAAGATCTGGGCGAAAAGGAGCGGTGGTTCGCCCGTGACCTGGCGGATACGATCCCGCTGCCCGGCACCACGGACGAGGCCAGGAAGGGCGGGGGTAATGTGGACGGCGGTGCCATGGAGACCCTTCATCCCCAGTTGGAGGGAATCGGAAAGGCTTCACCTCTCACCTCGCATCTGTCACGCCGGTTTCCGTATGCGGGGGCAGCCTGGTATCAGCGCGATATCGAAATTCCGGAGTCATGGCAGGGCAAGCGGGTGATCTTTCGCATTGAACGGACCAAACTGTCTGCCGTCTGGATTGACGATGTTTGTCTGGGACAGCAGGACTCCCTGACCGTGGATCATGTTTACTCGCTGCCGGAAACATTATCCTCCGGGAAGCATCGGCTGACCGTGAGGATCGACAACCGGCTGGAGAAACTGCCCGCGCGCGGCCATCAGGTCTCGGATGACACCCAGACTAACTGGAACGGCCTTGTGGGTGAGCTTGGCCTGGAGGTCACGGATCGACTTTGGATTGAAGACGTCTCGGTCTATCCGGATGCTGCAAATCGCGCCGCACGGGTCCGCGTGACGCTCGGCAATGAGACCAAACATCCGGCCAAGGGTCGTCTGGCCTTGGAGTGCTCGGTGAATGGAGTATCGATGAAGGGCGAGGCCATGTTCACCGATGCGAGGGACGGAAGTGTTGTGGAAACGCGCCTTCAATTGGGTGCGGACGCGCCTCTTTGGGACGAATTCAACCCTGCGCTGCATCGGTTGACCGTGACGCTCGTTGCAGACACAGGCGGGAAGGACCGCCGCGAAACACGTTTCGGTTTGCGCGATTTTTCGACGCGCGGCACGCAGTTCACACTCAATGGAAAGGCGGTTCTTCTGCGGGGTAGGCATGACGCCTGTGTCTTTCCCCTCACGGGCTACGCGCCCATGGACAAGGCCGCATGGTTGGCCTATTTCAAGATCTGCCGCGACTATGGATTGAACCACGTGCGCTTTCACACCTGGTGTCCGCCGCGCGCCGCGTTCGATGCGGCTGATGAGACCGGAATTCTGCTCCAGCCCGAGCTGTGTAATTTCGGCGGTGACTTTGGCATGGATCATGAGAAACGCAGGTATTCGATGGCGGAGGCGAACCGTATATTGCGCCATTTTGGAAACTCGCCGTCCTTTGCGCTCTTCGCACTTGGAAATGAAAACTTCAAAGGCCAGGCCGTGCGCGCGGAGATGATCCGGACCATGCGCACGGCGGATCCGCGTCATCTTTATACGCAGGTCAGCAATCCGGATTTCGACGTGTGCCGGCAAAACAGCGGTGACGATTTCTGGGTCACGTTCAGGAGCAAACCCGGACTGGAAGGCAACATCCGAGGTTCGTATTCGCATGCGGACCTGCCGCTGGGTGCCGTGCAAGCAGGTCCGGCCAATACACTCAACGATTACTCGTCGGCGATCTCCCACGTCACCTGTCCGCTCGTCAGTCATGAGATCGGCCAATACCAAGTCTATCCGGATTTCCGGGAGATCCCAAAATATACCGGCACCTTGCGGGCGATGAATCTGGAAATCTTCCGCGAGCGTCTGAACAAGGCGGGGATGCTGGATCAGGCGCACGATTTCTTCCGCGCTTCAGGCGCGCTGGCGGTCATCAACTACCGCGAGGAGGTCGAGGCCGCGCTCCGCACGCCTGGCATGGGCGGATTTCAATTGCTGGATTTGCAGGACTTTCCCGGTCAGGGCACGGCACTGGTCGGATTGCTGAACGCGTTCATGGAATCCAAGGGGCTGATCACGCCAGAGGCGTGGCGCAACTTCTGCGAGGCGACGGTGGTGTTGGCCAAGTTTCCGAAATACACATGGCGTGCTGGCGAGACCTTCACGGCAGAGGCACTGATTGCGAATTACGGTCCGGGCGATTTGCCGGAGACATCGATCACCTACGCATTCACGGACGCGACCGGAAAAGTGTGGAACAGCGGCAGCGTGCCACTGAGTGCCGCGCAAGGCGGGGTCACGGCGTCTAACCATCGGGTGACGTTTGAATTTCCACGTGAGATGAAACGTGCGGAGAAGCTGACGTTCACGGTGAAGATCGCGGGCACGACCCTCCAAAACCAGTATCCGCTCTGGGTCTATCCGGATGCCGCAGGCAAGCCGTCTGAGGGTGCTTCCGGCGTGACGGTGGCGCACAAACCCGACGAGGCGCTCGCCGCACTCGGGAAAGGCGAACGGGTGGTGTATATCCCGGAAAAGGCCGCCTTCCCGGCCAACAGCATCGAGGGTTTCTTCGCCTCGGATTTCTGGTGCTACCCGATGTTCAGGTCTATTGCGCTTGGCAACAAGAAACCCCCTGCGCCCGGCACGCTGGGACTGCTGATCCAGGAAGGCCATCCCGCATTGGCTGATTTCCCGACTGCCTATCACAGCGACTACCAGTGGTTCGACATCGTGATGAACAGTTGCGGTGTGATCCTCGACAAGGCACCGAAGGGGTTCAAGCCGATCGTTCAAGTGATCGACAACTTCGACCGGAACCACAAGCTGGGACTGGTCTTCGAGGCAAAGATCGGTCCCGGGCGCCTATTGGTGTACACGGCGGACCTGAAAGCGCTTCACCAAAAACCCGAGGCGGCGTGTCTGCTAGGTTCGCTCATGCGGTATGCCGGCTCTGATGCCTTCGCACCGCAGACGGAGGTCAGTATCGAGGAACTCAGCAAGTTGCTATCCGTGGAACGGTAACAGATCTTACCGGACAATCTAACATATTACAAAGAGCATAAAACAGGCGATGAAACCTATTCTCACACTCCTTGCCGCTTTACTAACGGCCAC
>JBIPND010000141.1:0-6978 GCA_044374015.1 Luteolibacter sp.
ATCTGTGCGTTTCTGCAAATTAGGCAGAGACGAAGTATCTGGCAAGAGGCGGGCCCAAGGGCGCCTTTCCCCAATCAGGAAAGGGAGCCTTCGAGGCGTCCGAGCACTTCCTGATAGGCTTCCATCACGTTGCCGAGATCGCGGCGGAAACGGTCTTTGTCCATTTTCTCACCGGTCTTGAGATCCCAGAGCCGGCAGCCGTCGGGGCTGATTTCATCGGCGAGTACAATCACCGAGGGATCGGAAACGAGGCGGCCGAACTCGAGTTTGAAATCAACCAGCTTGAGACCGGCTTTGGCGAAGAAGTCCTTGAGGATTTCATTCACTTTCAGCGCGGATTGGCGCAGGTGGACCAGGTCTTCCGGAGTGGCGAGGCCCATTTCACGGATGTAATCGTCGTTGATCAACGGATCGCCGAGTTCATCGCTTTTGTAGGAGAACTCGATGACCGGTTGCGAAAACTCGCGGCCTTCCTCGATGCCGGTGCGCTTGCAGTAGCTGCCGGCGGAAACATTCCGCACGATCACCTCGACCATCAGGATGGTGACCTTCTTGACCTCGACATTGGTCTCATCGAGCTGGCGGACGAAGTGCGTCGGCACGCCCGCGTTTTCGAGAAATCCGTAGATCAGGGTGCTGATCGCATTGTTCAAGCGGCCTTTGTTCTCAAAGCTCGCCTTCTTCTCACCGTTGAAGGCGGTGGCGTCGTTCTTGAACTCCATGCGCAGGGTGTCCGGGTTCTCCGTGGCCCAAAGTCGCTTGGCCTTGCCTTCGTAAAGCGGTGTCATCCATGAGTGGTAAAAGCCCGCCCCGCCGCGGTCAAGAGCGCTGCTACCGAAGGCCGAAAATCGTGGCGATTTGATCGCGGGATTGGGAACACTCTAAAGCCTTGTGAAAATTCAGTCCTTGCTTACTACCTTGGATTCTCGAACCTTGATCGCGACGAATGGAGGAAAAACCGGCCAGGATCCCGAAAATTCACGAGCATGCGGAGACCAAATCCCATCATCCGCGCTCGCTACCGGAGAAGAAGTCGTATGGCCTGGCCGTGTTCTTCTCGGTGATTCACTATCTGGGAGTCATCGCCACGACGACCGCATTGGTGATCATTTTCCTCGAACCGAGTCCGCTGGCGGTCCCGTTCATTTTGGGTGGTTTGAGCTTCAACACCGTCACCTGGCTGGTCGCCTACCTGAAGCGCCGCGCCACCTTCTGCCCGCTGTGCAAAGGCACCCCGCTCGCCAATTCCGGGGCGCGAACCCACAGGCAGGCGGTGCGCGTCTTCCCCTTCACCCACGGCACGACCGCGGTTCTCTCGATCCTCGCGACCCATCAATTCCGCTGCATGTATTGCGGTTTGGATTTCGACCTGCTCAAAACACCGTCACGGCGCCTGCCCGGAGCCAAAGCCGCGGAAGCCGCTGCGAACAAAGCGCCCTGAAGGGCCCAGGATTTCTGATCCCGGACGGCATGCAGAATTAGCCGGCGGCGCGAGCCCTGATCCTCATACCCATTCCCCGCTCGTCGTCCCGACGGGACGGCTCATTCTTCGCCCCAACGGGCCGGATCATTCTTCGCCCTAACGGGACGGAATCCCGTGTCCATGGCAAAAACCCGGCACTGCGTGCCGGGCTGGGATGAAAGGTCCCGTTGGGCCCGCAGATTCCTCCAGCCGTCTGGGAAATGAGTATAAAGATCGGGCCTGCGGCGGCGCCTGCAGGGATTTCCTCTCACGCCAGCCGAGCACCAGTGCCAACCCGAGAGTCAGCAATCCTAACGGCTCGTCGCTGCCATCATTCAGGCGTTTTCCAAACCACCAGAGCACCGGCGACAGGGCGAGCAGCTGCAGGATCGCGGTCATGACTCGCGCCGGCGTTGCAGGGCTAACAGCACTACCAGGAGTGAAACCAGCCCGATGCTTCCGGGTTCCGGGACCGAGCCGTTTCTCACCATCATCGGTCCGCCGGTTCCGCCGATCGCCGCTTCGGAAACTCCCTGCGGCAGCGGCAGCGGTTGTTTCACGGTCTGGGCCACGCCTTCGAAATTTTTTGGCGTTTCGTCAACTGCTAGAAACGAGGTGTAGGGCGTGAGCAGCGAATGAGTGAGGCCCAGCGAGGTGATTTCACGGATGGTTTCCGCATCGCGTTTTTCACGGTCTCCGAGACGGCGGACCCGCTCGCGCGCCCAGAGGACAGGCAACGCCGGATGATCGACGCCACGCGCCGCGGTAGCTTCTGCGAGATCGATGACTTTTTCAAACGCACTGCCATTGCCGCCGATGCCGCGGACGATGATTGTGCCTTTCGGCTCGCCGCTCCAGGTCCCGGTGACGATCAGCGGGCGGGCGGCAAACACATCCGGATGCGGGTCCGGCTCGATGCTGCCGAGCGTCACGCCCTCGGCCACGATCCGCACCTTGGCGAGCACCGGATTGGACACCATTTCGCGGAATTGTTTGGCGGCCGCCGCCACCTCGCTGCCGGAGGTGACGATGGTCGGCTCACCGCCGCCGGCGCGGGCGACGCTCTCCAACAGCTCGCGGTTCACCGATGACCCGATGCCGAAGGCAAACAAGTTGGCGCTGCCGATTTCGCGGCGGATCAAATCCCTAACATCCGCGTCCGCCGAGATGAAACCATCGGTGATGAGCAGCATCGAGCGCGACCGGTCGTCACCGCCGGGCAGCGCCAGCGAACGCAGCAGCGCGGCTTCCAACTCGGTGCCGCCACCGGAGTTGCTGGAGTCGATGAAACTTTTTGCCAGCTCGATATTCGCTGGAGTCGCCGCCAGCGGGGTTTCCGACAGCACGCCGCTGCCCGAGGCGAAAACCACCACGTTGAAGGTGTCATCCGGCCGCAGGCCCCGCACCAGGTCCCCTAACAAGCTCTTGGCCGTATCCAACGGAAAGCCGGACATCGACCCCGAAACATCGAGCACCATCACATAGTCGCGCGGTGGGATTTGATTCAACTTCACCCGTGGCGGCGGCGCGATTTGTAGCAGGAAATGATTCGTGGACTCGCCCTTGTGCAGCAGCAGGCCGGCATCCAGCTGGTCGTTGCCGAGTTTCCAACGGAGGATGAAGTCGCGGTTGGCGGCCTCCTCGCCGGACTTGGTGTCGATTTTGACCGAAGCACGGTCCTTGGCCTTGAAGTCGATCGCCACCGGATGGCTCGGGCAAGTGACCTCGGCCAAGGCAAGCGTCGTCGCCAACGAGACCTCGAGTGAAAAGGTGGCGGGGTTTTTCGCGCCCTGGGTGAGATGGGGATTCGCCGTCCAGGTTTCGAATTTGTTAGATGATAAGCCACCGGTGTAGCGCGGGCCGACGACCGTCGGGAAAACAAACTCGTAGGTGGAATCGACCGCGGGAAGGGTCTCCGTCCACTCGATTTCCACCTCGATGTCGTCGCCGGGCAGCAAGTTGGCGACCGACATTTGAAACACGTTAGGCCGGTGCTCCTCCAGCAGCGCGGCGGTTTTTTTCTCCGCTTTGGCCGCCGCGTATTCGGCTTTCGCCTTGGCCGACTCCTTGATCCGGGCCGCGATCACCCGGCCGCCGGTTTTCAACGTCATGCCATGCACCGCCGCACGGGTGGACGCGGGAAACACGTAAATCGCCTCGATCGGCGCGCGACCGGCATTGGCATATCTCTGGGTTAGATGCACCCGCGCGATGGTGCCGTCGATCGCCACCTTGGCGGCGGCCGATTTCAGTGGGAGTTGCTCGTGCGGCGAATTGTCCCCGGTGCCGATGATCTGGAAATACGGGGCGGACGACTGATCCACGGCCGCCGGGGCGAGCCAGGTGAGGGTGCCAAAGATGACGGCGAAATAGGCGAGTCGGAGGAGTGATTTCATGGGAGCGGGTCCGGTTGACGCCCTTATCCCAGCCACTCACCGTGAAAGCTTGATCAAGCTTGTGTGAAATTTGCGCGAAGACCTCCGCTCCCCAAAAAAGGAAGCGGCCCGACTGATCATCCACGAGGAAAACCCATTAACCTCGAGGCATCTCAGTCGGACCGCCTGTTGTGTCGCGACAACTTGGAAAAAGCACCCCGCGTGCCAAATTTTGCGACTATTTCGTCGAATTCCCCTCCTCCACCGCATTCAGCAAAATGCGCAACGCGCCGCCGGAGATCCAGATTTCGAAAATCAAGCAGGCCAGCGAAAAGGCCATCAACACCAGCGCGGCGAGAAACGCGCTGATCGCGATGACCGGTTGCCCGCCAATCACTCCCAGCATCGCGGCGACACACAGGAACAAACTGATCGCACCAAACATTTGCATCGTCCGGATCAAGGTCAGCCGGCGTCTGAGGTTGTCGATCTGCGCCCGCAGCGTCGCCCCGCCATTTTTCACCCACTCGCCGTGAAGGTCGCGGATCAAGGCGGAGAGGTGAAGAAACCGATTGGTGTAGGAGAGAAACAGCAGGCTGATCGCCGGGAACAACAGGGCGGGCGTTGAAACTTCGAGCGTCATGACCGAGACAGTATCGAGCCACGCCCGCTTATGAAGCGTATCTTGTGGGAAAGCGCCGGAATCGTGAAAATTCCAGATGAATAATTTTCGACCACGGCGAGTCTAGAGGGTTGGGCACTTGAAAATGACTTGAAATGCCCGTTTCATCGTTTAAATCATCACCCAACCTAAAAATTCAATGAAAACCGTCTATTTAGCAATCACCAGCGCCGCTGTCGCCCTCACCCTTTCCAATTGTGCCGCCCCTGCCGGCCCTAACACCCAGCGCGGTGCCGCCACCGGAGCCTTGGGCGGTGCGCTGCTCGGAGGAGTTATCGGCCATCAGTCCGGACGCGCCCTCGAAGGTGCCGCGATCGGCGCGGCCGGTGGTGCGGTGGTCGGCGGCACTTACGGCAATGCCCGCGACCAGGAGCAATACAACCGCCGCTATTAGTCCGAATCCATTCATCATGTCCGACCCCCGGGGCGTCCAGTTTTCTGGCCGCCCTGTTTTTTTGGGATGAACTTGGCGGCTTCGCGCCTCTCAGATACAGATTCCACCACGCCACCATGCATCCGCCCTTTGTTTTCCTTCTCCCGCTGCTTGCCTTTTCCTCCTTCGCCCAGGCCCAGTTCGACGGGCAAGCGGGCGGAACCACCTCCGCCGCCAGCTTGGTTTCCGAGGCATCCAAGATCGCACCCGGCAAAAATTTCACGGTCGCCCTGCAATTAGTGCACCCGGCCGACTGGCACAGTTACTATCTGAATTCCGGCGGCGTCGAACTTCCGCCGAGCATCGAGTGGAAGATGCCGGAGGGATTCTCCGCCGGGCCGATCCAATTTCCGGTGCCGGAAGTGAAGGACGGCTATTTCGGCAAAAGTTTCGTGTTTTCCGGCAGCCCGGTGTTCCTGATGGAGCTCACCGCTCCGGCGTCGTTGAAGCCGGGTGAAACCGTGACGCTCACCGCCGACGCGGAGTGGCAGATCTGCAAGGAGAGCTGCATCAATGAGGAACGCTCGTTCACCCTGACGCTCGACGTGGCACCTGTTAGCGAGCGGAACCCGGCCACGGCAGACCTGTTTGTCAAAGCCCGCGCCAGCCAGCCGATCCAGGATGCCTCGCTGAAAATCACCGCCCAGTCCGATGGCGGCGACGTCCAGTTGCGGGTGAACTCCGCGGTCGAGCCGACGGATTTCATTCCCAACCAGCCGTTTCTCCAATCCGTCAGTTCCGGTGGCAGTATCGGCCGCGAGGGCGACCTCTGGCTCATCAAGCTGAAGCGCGCCACCATCGACGCGTTCGACAACCCGATTCCGCAGGGCACTTCGATTTCCGGTATTCTGGTCGGCCCGAAATCCTACCACATCCCGGACACGGCCATCGCCAGTCCGCCCGCCAAGCCGCTGTCGTTTGCCAAGTATCTGCCGGTGCTCGGCGGCATGTTGTTAGGCGGCATGATTCTCAATCTGATGCCCTGCGTTTTTCCCGTGATCGGCCTGAAAATCATGGGCTTCGTCCAACAAGCCGGATCCGATCGGAAAAAAATCGCGCTGCATGGAGTCATTTTCACTCTCGGCGTGCTCGCCTCCTTTGCCGTGCTCAGCGGCATCCTGTTCGCCGCCCGCGAGACCATCGGCTGGGGCTATCAGTTGCAAAGCCCCTGGGTGGTCGCCGTGCTGATGCTTCTGATGTTCGTGCTCGCGCTCAACATGTACGGGGTTTTCGAAATGGGCACCTCCGCCACTTCGGTGGGCGGCTCACTGGTGGCCAAACAAGGGATGGCGGGCTCGTTCTTCTCCGGGGTGCTTGCCACGGTGCTCGCCACGCCCTGTTCAGGGCCGTTTCTCGGGGTGGCCATCGGCGCTGCTTTCGGCTTGCCCGCCTTCCAGTTCTTCCTCGCATTCGCCGCGATGGCCATCGGGCTGGCGCTTCCCTATCTGATTCTATCGGTTTTCCCGAAACTCATCGATTTCCTGCCGCGGCCCGGCGCGTGGATGGAAAGTTTCAAGCAGGCGATGTCCTTCCTGCTGTTCGCCACCGCCGGTTACCTGCTGTGGGTCTATGCCGGTTTGATCGATCTCGACAACCTGCTCGGCCCGATCTTCGGCCTCAGCACCATCGCCATCGCCGGCTGGATTCACGGCCGTTGGAACCTGCCCCATCGCACCCGCAAAACCCGGACCGTCGCCCTCGTCCTAACCCTGTTTTTCGCCGCCGTGGGGTTCATCCTGGTGAAACCACCGCAACCCTCCGCTCTCACATGGGAGCCTTGGTCCCAGCAACGGGTGGAGGAGCTGCTGGCCGATGGCACGCCCGTTTACATCGACTTCACGGCCCAGTGGTGCGCCACCTGCCAGGTGAACAAAAAACGCGCCTACACCAAAGAGGTCATCGCGCTGATGAAGGAAAAAGGCGTGATTGCCCTCAAGGCGGACAAGACCAAACCCAACCCGGAGATCGAAGCCGCGCTGCAGAAACTCGGCCGCAACGCCATCCCGGTCAACGTGCTGTTAGCTCC
>JBIPND010000142.1:0-6964 GCA_044374015.1 Luteolibacter sp.
GAAGCCATGGCGCGAAGACCTTGCCAATGAATCATCCAATCGATGGGGTCAGAGTAATCGGATTCAGATTTAGGTAATATCATTTTCGCCATTCAACATGTCCATCAGCTTGTTTTCAATTCGGACTCGTGCGTGGCATCCTGGCTTGCGGCAACCACAAGGCGACTCACCGACCTGGTGCCCTTGCGCACTCGTGGACGGGGTCCTTGGATTTAAATGGACGGGTAAATCTGCCGCGCCGTGCGGTCCCGGGAGTCTGAATTGGACTCGCCGCTTGAGTGGGTGCGGGCGGGTGGATTTGTTCCACCACCATCGCCCGGCAGGGTCACGGATTTTTTCAAAGCATAGCGTCCTGTTTTGCGGTTGCCGGTTCTTTCGACCAGACCTGCTTCGAGCAGCGGATTCAGGAGATTGATGGTTCGCTGTTGGGAAAGATCCGTGGCATCCCATCGCTCTGCCGGTGACAGGTTGCCATGGCCGCAATCACCTCGGCCAAGGAAAGCAGGCGCGGTGTGATGGTGATTTGCGGATTCGCCTCTGACGAGGAGCCAATCTTCCCGGATCTTATCGCTCGCCCTCCATCAACATCGCCGCCCAGCTGCGGCAACGCAGGAAATGATCCAGGCACGGCGGATCCATTTGCGGAATTCCTCGATCGCGATCATCGCGATGGTGAAGGGGATGATGAAAATCCCGACCGCCAGCGGCAGCGCGGTGGTGCCGAACGGGGCATTGCCGCTCGGCGTGTAAATCTCGTGTGACGCCGGAAGCCCACGGCCCTGCTATTCGGGATCGCTCAGTTGCGCGCGTTCTCCGGAATATTTCGCGATCAACGCATCGAGCCGGGTGACGATTTGCTTTTCGTCGCCGACCATCATCCAGTAGCGGAATGAATAGGTGGATTTCGGGGCGAGGCTCACCAGGTCGAGCGGGGCCACGTGCATGCATGGGCCGGCGGCGGGATCGTCGGATGCACCGTCACGGTGCGGGCCGAAATTCCAGTGGATGGTGGAGCTGGGGCTGAAAATGGCGATGCCTTGGCCAGCGGTGTTGAAAAATGCCATCGCCTTGAGCGGTGGGGTCGTCTGGCCCCATGGCGGTCCCGGTGCCTGGGATTCCGCACGCCATTTGCCGTCGCCGAGGTAGCTTCTGGCGTCGCTGAAATTGCGGGTGAAATAACAGGCGGGCACTTCCTGGTGGCGCGGCACGGCAGGTCCCCAGCGGTCTCCGGGTTCGCGCTGGCAGATCACCTCGGATTTCACCACCACCACGTCCGGCATGCCCGGTTCGAAGCCGGTCCACTGGCGCATCAGCGCGGCGGCCTCTTCGTTGGGCATGTCCCAGAGCTTCGGCACGGTTTCTCCGTACAAAATGCCGGCGCGGCGTTCCATCACGGTGACGCGCGCCCATGAGCCGACCCCGCCGCCTTGGATCGGATTCCAGGTCCATGGGCTCCACGCGGCGTGCTGGCCGTCCGCCTTGCGGTCGAGGGCTTGGGCGGCGTAGTAGGACTGTTGGATGAGCCGGCCGGGATCGGCAATGTTGACCGAGTTTTTCGGATAGCCCGCCCACGAGAGCCAGGTGATGGCCGCACCTTTGGAGCGGTCGATGCCGATTTTTACAGTCCCGTTGTCGAGGCTGAGCAGAGCTTCGGCGGTGGGTTCCGGGGCAGCCTGGATGCCGGCGGGGCCGAGCATGCAGATCAGGATCAGGGCGGGGTTTGGAAATTTCATGTGGGATGGCGGCGGTTTTGGGTAGCCATGGAACGTCGGTAAACCGGTGAATCATTCTCTGCTGGCGTGATTGGGGTCAGACTATTCGGATTCACCATTTTTCCGATCCCTTTCGATTTGTGAGAGTCGGTCTGGAAAATTGGAGCGCGGGTCTTCGGTTCGCAAGTTAGGAATCGCAGATGTCGGAACTTGCGGAGACTTTGGCACCACAAATCCAAAGAATCTCGCGAATCTTTGAGTTTCAGACGGGCTCCAGCAGATTGAGCTCATACTCGGACAAGCCAGCGCTCCACCAAGTTGCTGTGCTTTCCACACCCGCACAGCGCGGGTTCTGGCGCTCTTTACCAAACGCCTGTTTGCGTGAGAATGGCGGCGATTTTGCGGCGCTCGGGGAGCTTGATTTCCGGATAGTCGTCATCCGGCGTGGCGGCTTCGAAGATTTTGCGCAGCTTGCGGATCACTTGGGTTTTCACGGCGTCGGGCAGTTGTTTGAAAGCGGCGGAATAAACCATGTAGGAACAACGGTTTTTGAACAGGCGGCCGTTTAAATGGAAATCCGCCAGCGAATCACCGTCGGCCGTCCGGGGAATCTCCGCATCGAACTGGCTTTGAAATTCATCGTCGCCCTCGACGCCATCCTCTCCCTGGCCGGCCTCGCCTTTGAAGAGAAACCACTCGACGATCCGCTCTGCTGCGTGATCGGCGACACGCCCGGCGGCCCCTTCGTCGGGATCGGCATCGGGGTTCATCGCCTTGGCGAGGTAGTGGGCTCTTTTGTAATTCATGCCTGCCGCAGTGAGCAAGTTGTGGGCTTGGCATTGATGTTCGAGCACCATCAGTGCGACCACGTCGCTGCCGGCAGTCAGATATTTGGCAGTGTCGATTTTTCCCTGGAGGTCGTGCAGGGCCTGATGCGAGGGCTGGGTGTCGCCGCCCTCTTGGTAAGTCCGGTTGCCGAGATGGGGGAGTGAAACCGTGCCGCTTACGTAGTAGCCGCCCCAGCGTTCTTCAATCGGCGTTTGATGAGTCACAAGCCCGGAACCCAGCGCCAGCAGCGGGTGGCCGTCCTGATCCGGATACACCGACCGCACCAGCAGCCCGGGCACGTGCTCGGTGCGGCCGGTCGCATGACAGGACAGGCAATTGCTGGCATCGCGCTCCACCCGGACCGGCTGCCCGGCGTTGCCCAGATCGACCACATAAAAGACCGGACCCAGGTTCACATCCTGAATCACGATCTCGAACGCCCCGCCCGGGACGTAGCCGCAATAGGCATCCAGGGAGAAATAAAGGGCCCGGGGATTCGACGGTCGGATGAGGCCGTTCTGTTTGCTGGTTTTGGAAAACACCAGGACTTGGGAGGATTCCGGGACCTGCAACTCCGCCATGATCGACCGCACCCGATCAAGCGCGGTTGCGCCAGCCAGCGATGTCGGATCCGCCGCCCATTTTTCCGCCAACTGCGCCACGCGGTCTTGCGCCGGGGTGTCGGAATACCTCACCGGCGGCAAATCCCACGAGTCCACTTGCCCGTGCAGCGGGGCCAACGGGATGAAAATCGCAAGAATCCAGCAGAAAAAACGCGTCATCAACAGGTGAGATTATACCCTCGATCCACCGCCATTCTCTCAAATAAACCCGCCGCCGGGCATGCGCGTCAAGTTAACGGGATCGCTCGTGAGTCTTGAAACAAGGAGGGGGGATCGGAGATCACCCATGCACAGGAAAAGCGATTTTCTCATATCATGGCCCCCCATGGGCAGGGCGGCCGGAGTCCGCCCCTCCTTAAAAAGGCCGCGTCTCGCGCGTGGCGATTCCCGGGTCAAACCGGCGTTGAAAAAACCGGAAACTCGCCGCTTTACAAGGTGCAAACCGCCCCCCATAGTCCCGCGCCCATGACTTTTGCTGCGATTGACTGGCTTTCCATTAGCATAAACCTCCTGTTGGTGATCTTCGTGATCGTCTGCCTTCTGATGACCTTGCTGATTCTGATGCAACGTCCGAAACAGGAGGGACTCGGAGCGGCATTCGGCGGTGGCGTCACCGACCAGGTGTTCGGCGCCCGCACCACCAACGTGTTGCAACGCGGCACGGTGTATCTGGGCTCGATGTTTTTCCTGATCAGCCTCGGACTGGCGATTTTGATCGGCCAACAAAACAAGGGCAAGACCATCATCAGCCCGCCGGACGCCGCCAAGGTGGAAGAAGCGGCGGTGGAAACTCCGAAAGAAGTAGTCGCCCCGAAATCGCTGAGCGAAGAACTTCCGGTTGACCTTCAAGCGCCGGTGGAAACGCCGGCCGATGTCCCGGCCGATGCGCCCGAAGCCGCCCCGGCGGAAGTGGAAGTGACTCCGGTCGTGCCCGCTCCAACCGAAACAGCTCCGGAAGCGGCACCTGCTCCCGAAGCAGCCCCGGCTGCTGCGCCTGCGGATTCGGAAGCCCCGAAAGAAAACTAATTTGAGCCTTGGCGCTCTCACCCGGTGAAGGCGACTCAACCCGAGATTCCCGATGTGCCGGTTTGGGCGCGGGGCGATGCGTTCCCAAAAGCTCCACACGGGTGGGGCTGGCAGGACCACAAGGGAAGATCCCACCCCTGCGATTCGCGGGAGGCGCTGGCCAAGGCCATTTGCAATGACCGCGACGGTTCTGTGACTTTGGTCTGGACGCCGGAAAATCCGCGGTTGGTCCTGCCCGAGGAATTGGTCGGCATGGGTGATGCCCTGCGCGGCGCGCGCGCCCGCTGGACCCAGGACGATCTGGACGAGGCGACATACAAACTCCGCTGGTTTGGTGGCATTTGCGCGGCATTCTGCCTTTACGCCTTGTTCCGCGGATTCATTTTCGCCGGGCAATTGGCCGCGCACTCGGGGATCGACGCCGGATTCGCGCAAAAACTGAAATTCGCGGTGGGGGTGGTTTTGGGTTCCACCGGAGCCGGCATCGCGTTGTTGATGTTTGTGATTTTCGCGTTCATTCCTTGGTATCAGGCGCGCAAACGGCGTGGCGAACTCGCCCGCTGGAGTGACGCTGGAATCGCAGAGGCAGTGCCTGCGTTGCGGATGGAAACCTGGCTGGAGCGACAATCCGCGCCGCTGACGAAGCTGCTGCTGGGCCTGATGCTGCTGGTGGCCGTGGCCCAGCTGTTTGGCCCGGGAGACGGCTCGATCTGGGGGAAATTGTGGACTATCCTTCACAACTGGGGGGGGATTTCCGAAGCCGGATTGGTGAAAGAGCGCTACGCCCAGGGCGAGTGGTGGCGGTTGTTCACGGCACCGCTGCTGCATGGCAATGTGGTCCATTTTCTAATGAACGCCGCCGCCCTCGCCTATTTGGGCAAGCGCCTTGAGGTGTTCGCCCGTTGGCCGCATTTGCCGATGGTGTTTCTCTTTGCCGCCTGTATCGGCGGCGAAGCTTCAGCGCGCTTCACCACCACCCCCTCGGTCGGCGCATCCGGCGGGCTGATGGGATGGCTGGGATTTCTCCTGGTGTTTGAAACGCTGCACAAGGAATTGGTTCCACGCAGCTCGCGCCGCCGCCTGCTGGCCGGGGTGCTGCTCACCGGGCTGATCGGCCTGATCGGCTACCGCTACATCGACAATTCGGCCCACGCCGGCGGCTTGCTCGCCGGGATGATTTACGCGGCGATCGTCTTCCCCAAATCCTCCTCCGCCTACCGCCCGCGGACGACGGTCACTGACCGGATTGCGGGAGTTGTGGCGCTTGGCATCTTGCTGGCGGCCGCAGCCTTTGCGATTCAGCGACTCTTCGGCGGTTGATCTGGATCGGGGACCGGGCGAACCACTTCCGAGGGTGTCCGAAAAGCAAGATTTGCGCAGTGGAACAGACTTCGTGGGTAGCCCAAACTCCTCATTGGGTGAGACTTCCGGCACACCAAATGAAACCAACCCTACTAACCCTCGGCCTGCTCAGCTCCTTCGCCGCCGCCGGCACCGTCGCGATCGACACGTCCACCCCGGCCCCAACCGCCAGTGGCGATGCGTTTGCCCATGCCCGCCGCCCGATCACCAACCCGACCTTGTTCGATCTGGCGTTGCCGACGACCAACATCCATCCGATTTTCATCTATCATGCACTGCCGGACCGCGTGAACACCATCGCAGGTTCCCTTCCCGTCGGCGGCGATGTGGAAGTTTATGCACTGCAACTCGAATTCGCCATCAACGAGCGGCTTTCGATCGTGGCCGGCAAGGATGGCTATGTGGATATGAACCCGGATGCCACGCTTTCCAGCGAAAGCGGATTTGCCAACCTCGCCGCGGGTCTGAAATACGCGTTCATCCTCGACCCCGTTGCCGGAAACGCCCTCAGCGGCACGGTGTCCTTCGAGCTTCCCACCGGCAACCGCGACGTCTTCCAAGGCGAAGGCGACGGAATGGTGAATCTGATCCTCTCCGGCCTGAAAATGGTGGATGCCTGGCAATTCGCCGGCGGTGGCGGGTTCGTCATCCCGTTCTCCGACCAGCAATCCACCAGCTCGTGGCTGAGCGCCCACGTCAGCTATGAAGTGCGGCCGTGGTTCATCCCGCTGGTGGAAATCAATTGGTTCCACGTGCTCGATGCCGGCGATGGCCGACGTAGCTTCAACGACCAAGCGGGTGGGGCGGTCCCAGCGATCGTCGAGTTTGAAGGCGGCGACTTCTTCAACCTGGGTGCTTCGAATGCCACGGAAAACCGCGACTTCGTGACGGCGGCGATCGGTTTCCGCTCGCGCTTGACCGAGTCCGTCGATCTCGGCCTCGCGTATGAACTGCCGCTTACCAACGACGAAAACAGCTTGATGAAAGAGCGCGTCACCTTGGATTTGGTCTGGAAATTCTAAAATCCGCGGAAATTTCCGGGTAATTTCTGGCCGGGAGCAGCTTGCTGTTCCGGGCCTTTTTGTGTCTGCGGCTTTGCGGTTGGCATTTCCGATTTCCGACGCCAACCTCCGCGCGATTCGTCGAACCTTTTCCAGCAAGCCAATGATCCGCACATCCCTGATTTTACTCGCGCTCACCGCCGCCCTGCCAGCCGGCACCCGGCTGTTCCAAGCGTTCGAAGGCGATGGCTTCGATGACTGGATCGTCGAGGGTGAGGCCTTCGGGCTGGCACCGGTCGGCGAGAAAACCGAAGACATGAAGGCGCCGTTCACCGCCTATTCCAACGACCGCCTCGCCGCCTCGACCCACGGCGGGGAGGGCACCACCGGCAGCCTCACCTCCCCCGAGTTC
>JBIPND010000143.1:0-6953 GCA_044374015.1 Luteolibacter sp.
ATTAAGGACCAGCAGGCGGTAAACCTCCGCCATCACCCGGTTTTTCTCGGCCCGCAGGTCGTCGAGACCAGACCCTTCGGCAGCGAGAGCGACGATCCGGACGGCGCGGGAGCGCAGCAGGCGGTTGAGCAGCTCATTGAGGCTGTCGGTGTGCTCGCTGGCGTGGGTTTCCGGCATCGCCGCGCGTGGCATCACGCCGTATTTTCCGACCAGCCCGGTCAGGTAATTCCACCATCCGCCGTCCTCCATGGCCCACTTGTTGACCAGCTCCCAGTCGCGGCTCAGGAAATCGGCGTCGCGCAGTTCGATGATGGATTCGAGGTAAAGATTGGATTTTTCCAGCTTGTCCCAGAACTGGAGATAGGCGGTTGAGAAGTCGAATTCCTCCATCTGGTGATCGCGCACCACCTGCGGCCGCAGCACGTTGAGTCCGGCAAACATCCAGCAACGCCCGGATTTTTTCTGATTGGTGATGCCTTTCGACTGGACCCGGTGGCTGAAATGTCCGTCGTCCTCACGCGCCACACCGTGGTTGAGGGCCAATTGTTTGGCGGGATTGTTCGCCACCGCGTGGTGGCAGGCGCGGTCGGCCGGAGTCATCCGGTAGCCCTCGCGCAAGGCATCGAGAAACGCGGGGGTGAGAATGCCGGCGGACTGGCTGGTGGACGCGGGACGCGTAGGTTCGAGTTGAATGGTTTCCATGGACAGGGGAGAAAGGACTGGGGGTGCCCAATGGGAATCCTCGCGGGCTGCTGCTTGAAGTCCAACATTGGGGAGGAAGCCTACAGCAACCGGACCGCGTCTGTCCACAGTGTTCCACGACATTCCACAATCGCTTTGCGACACACAAAGCAGCAAGGCCGTTCCGCGAGATGTTCCCGGATTTTAAAACGGCCCAGCCTGCTTCACGGGGATCGCGAGCTTCTGAAGCTCCGGCTCGCTGAGGGCGCGGGGAAAATCGCCAGTTCATCGAGGTGACCGACGAGCCTGCGGGCCTCCATGCGCGGTTGACTGGCATTGCCGTTGAGCCTGCCGACGGAAGATCTGCGGGCCGTCCAACGGCATCGATCCCACGGCTTCGCGGCCGACCCCGACGCCGTCGAGATAGAGCGTGAGCTGGTTGCCCTCGCGGGTGGCGGCGATGTGGTGCCACTGGAGCGGGTGGCGGAAAGCAGCGCGAAGTTTTGCAGCCAGCCGAACTGGGCGAACAGGCCGAAAGAAAAATCCCCCTGCAACATCGGGCGGGTCCGGTTGGGGATCTGGAAATACTCCGCTTGAGTGCGCCGGGTCAGTTCGCCGGAATGGTTGCCGGCGCTTTCGCTGACGATGGCGGCGGTGCCGGCCGCCACCCGGCGCGCGCCATCCGGGACTTCATCGGCCACCACACCTTCGCGGATCTCCTCAAACTGCCAATATCCCGCCGGTCCCATCGCCAACAATTCCGCCGCATACGAGAGCGGCAGCGCCAGCGTCGGCCGCGGCGGTTGTTTCAATTCCGGGAAAATCGCCACGAGATCGAGTTTGTCATGGTAGCGTTCCTGCAACTCCCGGAACTTTGCAAAGAGTGCCCGCTTGCGCCCGACCATCGCGGGATCAGCGGCGAGATCGAGGGCGGTGGCCATGGCATCCTGGAGATAGATCGGAGCATCGAGGATCCGGCCGATCTGCGCGTCCATGTGGGTGATGATCGCATAATATTCCTGGCGGTTGACCTTCACCGAATTTTCGTCCCGCGGAAACGGCGCGAGTTTTTCGTCGCGGAGATTTTTGCCCGCGCCGATCGCTTCTTTTTGGGGATACTCGGGCAGGAAATTGTCCGGCACCTTGATGCGGTCGAGTGGATAGCGGTCCACATACGCTTTCGGCGACTGCCGCGGGTCGTGCGGCGCGTTGAAGGCGAGATACATGAAGAAGGGTTTTTCCGACTTCGCCGCCTGGCCGAGGAAAGCGACGCTGTCGTCGCCCAACACTTCGCTCCAGTGTTTGCCGCCTTGCCAGAAACCGCCGAACTTCGGGTCGCCCGGATTCCATGGATCGGGCTTGCCGGGCAGCGGGCGGTTGTAACCTTCCGGCTCGTCCTTGGGCATGCCCGGGCGTTTGTGAATGTTGTGAGTGAAACATTTCGCGGCGTCGGCCTGGATGTGCCATTTGCCGGTGAAGTAGGTCTCGTAGCCCGCCGCAGCCATGCGCTGCGGCCAGAGGCGGCCGGCTTCGACCTCTTGAGGCTGGTTCTTCTCACCCGCCTTGGCGCGCCAGACGGTGCGTCCGGTGACGAGCATGGCGCGGCTCGCGACGCAGACCGCGCCGCCCCAGGCGCCCATGTTGTAGGCGTGGGTGAAGGTGGTGCCGCGCCCGACGAGCCGGTCGAGGTTGGGTTTTTTCGTCATTCCGCGGCGCGGAACGCCCCCTTAAGGAGAGGCGGACTCCGGCCGCCCCGCCCATGACAGGCCGGCTGAAGCCAGCGCTCCACCTCATACTTGTGGCCCGTCTTCCGGCTGCCGCCGAAATCCCGGCAAAGCTCCGTCATGGTGAAATGGCCGCTGCCGGCTAGACTGACAACTCGTTGTTTTTGTTCCATAGAGCACGGTCAACCGCGAACTCCAGACCGGTTTCCGGTGGCACCCGGGCAGGTGGGTTTCGGTCATGACTTGAGGCCGATCGACTTTCCGCGGATTTCGGGTCGGCCGGGTGCCCGGCTCCTGGAGCCGGCTGAGACAGCCGGGACACCTTCTCGCACCCCCCTCTTGCCGTCGGAACGGCGGCCGTTTAACCGTTAAATGATCGACGCTCCGGCGGGTTTGTGATTGGCTCGTTGGATGCATCCATTATTTTGTTCTCACCGCCACTTGCTCGCATTTGGTTCCGTAATCACTTTTTCCATGGCAGGACTTGCCCATGCCCAAATCACCGTGGGCAGCAACGGCGGCGACACCACCGATGCCACCACTTACAGCGGCAGCCAAAGCCTGACGAAAACCGGCAGCAACACCGTTGTCCTCACGGGCACGAACAGCTACAGCGGCGGCACGATCATCAATGGCGGCGTGCTGCAAGTTGCCTCGGATGCCCAGTTGGGCGCTACCAGCGGGGGAATTACCCTCAACGGAGGTCAGATCCACAACAACGATTCGTTTCTGGTGCTCAATGCCAACCGCACCATCACGCTGGGCGCGAGTGGTGGCTATTTGAGTCCAGGCTACTACAAAACGTTTACCGTCGCCGGGCAGATCACGGGATCAGGCGACCTCGGCGTGATTTGGGATGTAGGCACGGTGCTGCTGAGCGGATCTAACAATTACAGCGGCACCACCACGATCGGGACTCAAGGCAATAATTATTGGGCTACCTCTCTGGCGAATCCGACGCTCAAGCTCGGCAACGCCAATGCCCTTCCGTCCGGCAACGCCCTCACCTTCGGCACCAGCGCCTCTAACAATACCGCCACCCTCGATCTCAACGGCTACAGCGCCACGGTGGGCGCGACCACGGGTTCCAGCAACGCCGTGATCGACAACACCGCCGCCGGGAGCGCCACGTTCACGATGTCACCCGCCAGCGGCAGTGCCAATTACGGCGGCACGATCAAGAACACTGTCGGGACCATCTCCCTAGTCAAAAGCGGCGCGGGCACCCAGATCCTATCCGGAACCAACACCTACAGCGGTAATACCAGCGTCAGCGCCGGCACACTGGAGATCGCCTCCACCGGCCTCCTCGGTAGCGGCAGTTACGCCGGGGCCATCACCAACAATGGCTCATTCATCGCCGGATCCAATAGCAACCAGACCCTCTCCGGCGCGATCTCCGGCAGCGGCGCGCTGACCAAAAACGGCACTGGCACCCTCACGCTCGCGGGCACCAACACCTATTCGGGCGGAACGACCGTCAATGCCGGCACGCTCTCGGTATCGGGTAATGGAGGATTTAGCGACAATCTCAGAGGCACCCTCACGATCAATCAAGGCGGCACGGTGACCACAACGGGTGACAGCACCGGTTTGGGTTACAATACAGGACCATCCGCCCTTGTGATCAACGGCGGCACTTTCAGTGCGGGCGCCGAGGGCGCCCACTTATGGACCAGCCTGGGCGGTGGGGTGACCATGACTGGCGGCACGCTGCAATCCAACAACGGAGTCAGCACTCTGACCGGTAGCAGAATCGAGTGGAACCTGCCGGTCCTAACTGTCAACGCGAGCGCCAACACGGCGACCGTTGCCGGCCGGTTCGGACTCCGCACCAGTGTGACGATGAATGTTGCCGAGGGTGCGGCCGCAACCGACCTGCTGGTCAGCTCAGCGATCACCGAAGTGTTTGGTAGCTTCGGTATCACCAAAAGCGGCGCTGGCACCATGGTGCTCTCCGGCAGCAATATTTACACCGGTGCCACCACCGTCAGCGCGGGCACCCTGCAGTTTGCCAAAGCCGCGTCACTCTACAACAGCGCGACCGCCAGCTGGACGGCCGCGAACCTGGTCGTGAACAGCGGCGCGACGGCATCCTTCAAAGTTGGAGGAGCCAGTGAATTCACTGCCGCCAACATCGACACCTTGAAGTCACTCGGCAGCTCCACCGACGGCTTCAAGAACGGTTCGGCCATCGGACTCGACACCAGCAGCGGCAACTTTTCCTACGCCAGCAACATCACCAACACCAACGGCGGCAGCAACGCGCTCGGCCTGACCAAACTGGGTGGCAATATGCTGACTCTCAGTGGCACGAACAGCTACAGCGGCGGCACGACCGTCAATGGCGGCGTGTTGCAAATCACCTCGGATGCCCAGTTGGGAGCCACCAACGGCGGAATCACCCTCAACGGCGGTCAGATCATCAACAATGTTTCGGCACTCTTGATCAATGCCAACCGCACCGTCACCCTGGGCGCGAATGGTGGCTACTTGATGGCGGGCTGGTCTCCCGACCTCACGGTCGCCGGCCAGATCACGGGATCAGGCGGTCTCGGTGTGATTTGGGACAGCGGCACCGTGGTGCTAAGCGGCTCGAACAATTACTCGGGCACCACCACCATCGGAACTGAAGGGGTGGCTAACTTTTATGCCCTAAACGCGAATCCGACCCTCAAGCTCGGCAGCTCCAATGCGCTCAATTCCGGCAGCGCCCTCGCCTTCGGATCTAACGCAAATAACAACACCGCCACCCTCGATCTCAGCGGCTACAGCGCCAGGGTCGGCGCGGCCACGGGTGCCAGCAACGCCGTGATCAACAACACCGCCGCGGGGGCCGCCACGCTCACGCTGTCAATCGCCAGCGGCAGCGCCAATTATGGCGGCACGATCCGCAATACCGCCGGGGCAATCTCCCTGGTGAAAAGCGGCGCGGGTACCCAATTCCTCTCGGGAACCAGCACCTATACCGGCGGCACCACGGTCTCGGCGGGCAAGCTGGCAGGCACCACCACGGGTATCCAAGGGGCGGTGGTCAACAACGCTGCGGTGGAGTTCGATCAGGCGACCAGCGGCACTTACGCCGGGGCGATGAGCGGCACGGGCTCCCTCACCAAGAGCGGTGCAGGGACGATCACGCTTAGCGGTGCCAACAGCTATGCGGGCGGGACGACGGTTTCAGCGGGCAAGCTGGCAGGCACCACCACCGCCATCCAAGGCGCGGTGGTCAACAACGCTGCGGTGGAGTTTAGCCAATCGGCCAATGGCACTTACGCCGGGGCGATGAGCGGCACCGGATCGCTGGTCAAGAGCGGCACGGGCACGGTCATGCTCAGCGGAGCCAACAGCTATGCGGGCGGCACCACGGTTTCAGCGGGCAAGCTAATCGGCACCACCACCGCCATCCAAGGCGCGGTGGTCAACAACGCCGCAGTGGAGTTCGATCAATCGACCAGCGGCACTTACGCCGGGGCGATGAGTGGCACCGGTTCCCTCACCAAGAGCGGCGCGGGCATGGTCACGCTCAGTGGTGCCAACACCTACACCGGCGCAACCGTCGTCTCCGCAGGTGCGCTGGTCATTAATGGCAACATCTCCACCTCCAGCCTGACCACCATCCAAAGTGGCGCGCTCCTCGGCGGATCCGGCACGGTGGGAGCGCTCACGGTCAATGTCGATGGCACGGTGGCCCCGGGCAACAGTCCCGGCATTCTAAATACCGGCGATTACAACCAAGAGGGCACCCTCAGCCTGGAGTTGAATGGAGTGCTCGCCGGGGTTGAATACGACCAGATCAACGTAGCCGGCACTGTCATGCTCAGTGGCATGCTCACGGCTACCGTCGGTTACAATCCAACAAAAGGGGACCGTTTTTTCAACCTGAACAACGACGGCAGCGATGCTGTCAGCGGCACCTTCTTCGGCATCGCCGATCTGGATACCATCGATCTCGGTGGCTACCAGTGGCAGGTCAGCTACACCGCCAACTACGCGGGGGCAAATACCGGCGCTTTCACCGGCGGCAATGACATCGCGCTCATGGCGGTCCCCGAGCCGACCGCCGCGCTGCTGAGCTGCCTCAGCCTGTTGCCATTGCTGCGCCGCCGCCGCGCTGATTCCGGTCGCTAAACTTGGTGTTTGCCCGGCTCCGCTGGGGCAAGGATCTAACTACCGGCGGGCGGTTTACTCCTCGGCTTTCATTTCGAGGAGTATTCCGGCTTAAGGATGGGGTCAGAGCTCTCCAATTCACATTGATGTCAATCCGTCCAAAGGGCCGCCACTGCATGGACTGCGGTGGCAGAGCGCAGCGGCGACACCGCTTTGGATTCTTCTGCGAACCCCAAGGAGCCGGGGCTGCTGATTCATCCAAAGCGGTGTGGCGCTTCGCTTCCCACCGCACTCCAAAGGGGCGCCAATGCATGGACTGCGGTGGCACAGCGCAGCGGCGACACCGCTTTGGATTCTTCGCGAAGCCCAAGGAGCCGGGGCTGCTAATTCATCCAAAGCGGTGTGGCGCTTCGCTTCCCCCCGCACTCCAAAGGGCCGCCA
>JBIPND010000145.1:0-6904 GCA_044374015.1 Luteolibacter sp.
GTTCCTCCGCGTTGGCCACCATGGTCCGGAATTTCCACATCCGGAACGGCTGGCCGTAGCGCCCCGCCCGCATCTGCGAGAAAAACACCGGAGCCCCCGGGCTCTTGAGCCGGATCCCGATTGCCGCGAAAATCCACAACGGCAGCGTCACCAAAATCACCAACCCCGCCCCGACCCGGTCCATCACCTCCTTGCAAAGAAGCTCCCACGACAGCTCGGGCGTCGAGCGCAGCACCAGCATCGGCTTGTCGCCGATCACGTCAAACACCGGCCGCGCGATCTGGGAGCGGATGAACGACGCCGCGATCCAGGCCTCCACCCCTTGCAGTTCGCAGGCTTCCACCGCCCGTGCGACTTTTTCGAATTCGGTGTTTTTCGCGGAAAAGATCACCCGGCTCACCGACTCGTCCTTGAGGATTTTGAAAAGCTCCGCCACGTCGCGCTTCCCGAGGTCGAAGTGATCGACAATTTTCCACGCCGAGGTGATTTCAGGATCCAGTTTTGCGACCAGCTCCACCATTTCACCGTCCGAACCGGCGATGATCACCCGCTCCTTGCACGATTCGCTATCGGTCCGACGCTTCAGCCAAGTGTGGAACCCCCGGTCCCTCGCCAGCAGCAGGAGGAACACCAGTGCCAAGCCCATCAACAGTGACAAGCGCCTCGCATCCGCCTGTTTGGCGAAAATCGCGAACAGCCCGAGAAACAACACAATCGCGATCAGCGCCCGCAGCAACTGCCAAACCGCAGTCGCAGAGCGCTTGTGCCGGAGGTGCTCGTAAAAGCCGAAACGCTCCAACATCAGAGGGGTGAACGGCACCGCGATGTAGAGCACCCAGTTCATCGCCGCCAGCGCCTCATCCTCAGAACCCATGTCGGCCCAAGCCCGAAGGGCATTCCGCAACGTGCCGCCGATCAGGAAGGCGGCCCAAACCAGAAGTGCGTCCGTAAGCTGGAGAACTTGGAGGGTGAAGGAGTCTTTGCGGCTGATGGCCATGAACTTGGGTAAAGCGGGATTGGACGGAGAGGTAGGCGAGTGATAAAACTCAGAAAGCCAAGCAATTCGCAACCTTAGATATTGATTCAAAACGCATATTATCGCCTTGGAACTCGTTTGAATCAGCCGGGAATGAATCTCAGCACTACCAGCCCGCGATCAGGGCGGAAAGCTTCTCCAAGGGGATCCGCATGGTGCCTTGTCGGTCAGATGGGCATACCAAGCACTGATGGTGAAGACCCTTGACCCAGGAGATGCCCGCGTAGCAGCCGTTTCTCCTCCGCGATGGCATCAATTCCAGAACCCGCGTGCCCGGAGCCGTCCACAACAGATTGGTCAATGCCGCACCGTGGGTACTAGCCACCGCACGGGCCTCACTGAAAATCCTGATTTGCTCCTCCAAGGTCATTTCCGCAGGATCGATGACCTCCCAGCCTCGTTGCTGGAACAAGTTCCCGACCTCCCGCGCGTTGGTTAGATTGCGGGTGGGGGCGTTGCGCGCGAGATAGAGCCGGCGCCGCCGCTGTGGCGCAGGTTCTCGCTGGAAGTGACGGGTGAGCCAGCCCACTCCAGCAGGGTCCGGGCAGCCGCTCAACATCGTCGGACCGGCGAACCAGTATCGCTCGATCCGGAGATCTTCATGGCCCGTCTCGACCACCCGGTCGGCGAGCCCCAGAATCTCCAGTGAGCGTCTTGCGAATAGCGCTGAATTGCGTGGAACCAAAATTTTGCAGTCTGCGGGAAACTCGCTCAGATGGGTCAGCCTTGTCAGCCCGTCGAGAAACCAGTGGTAGTAGTTTTGCCCTTCGTTCCAGCGGGAAACAATCGAGGTGTAATCCCCCGAAAGTTCGCGGACAGGCATGGGCTTTTGTCTACGCCAGACCGGATCGCTCCAGGCATGGGGCCCATACACCGCCTCCAAGCAGACATTGGCGGACGCATCGATGTGAGCCAGGCTGGGTCCGGCGAGAAAGGCGTCATCCCTGCGGGACCAGAGGGTGCTCCAGGCGCGGTGTTTGTCTTGGCCAAGCTGTGCCGCGTGGATCTCGGAATCCGGGGGGAATTCACACAAATCCGGATTGCCCGGCATGATTTTTCCCTCGATGGCGGAGTGGCTGAGCAGGACTTGTTCTGAAAACATGCCGATCGGAGGGCCTCCGGACCACACGTCGGGCCGTATCCATGGATTGACGCGATGGCTCAATGGAAACACGCTCCTTCGGATCTTCTGGCTCAATCTCATGGATCGTTGGAATTTGATTTGAGAATAGGTGTTGGCACCTCGCCGATGGAGTGGTGGTGTTGCGCCGTGAAGCGTCGTTTGCTGCTCCTGACCACTTTCCTGTTGCTGATCGCGTCGCTGTACGGGCTATGGCAGTTCAGATTTGAACGCATTCCGAATACGCCCTCGTTGACGCTGGGCGATTTGCAAAACCTCGGGCCGGGTCTTCCTCCTGGGGCTGTCTGGGCGGGGAGCGAGGAGCATCCGGTTTTGCTTCTCACCGCTTCCCCTGGTCAGCCCCAATTGGGGATTCGCTTTGCACTGGCGGGCTTCCCGGCCATGGAGTCGCTCCATGTGAGCTTCAGGGTGGCTGCCAAAAACTTGAAACTCGGCCGCCACGACTGGGACGACGGGCGGATTTTGATCGAGTGGCACTCGCCGGATGGCGGAAATTCCCAGGAAACCGACCCGGTGTGCTCGCTTCGCGATTCTAATAGCAGCGGGGATCAGACGCTTGTTGTCAGGCCCAAGTCCGGACGCTCGATTCCGGCCCTCAGGGTCGAACACCTTGGAGCCAGCGGGCAATTTGAAATTTCGGCAATTGAAATGACCCCGGTCAAAGAGCGGGCGATTTGGAAATACGGGCGATGGCTGCTCCTGGCATCTTGGGTTGGTTGGATGTGGGCGGTTTTGGCGGGAGGCGCTCGGCGCAAGGTTTGGAAGAACTTTGCCGTGATCATGATATGGCTCGGGATGGCAATGGCGTTTGCGATTCCCGGACCTTGGAAAACCCTGCGCCCGCTGGTGACGGAATTTGAGATGGCGTCGGCGTCGGCGGCGCTCGACGATCAACCTGAGTTAACTGAAGCGCCCTCCCGGGTTTCGGCGGCATCGCCCCCGGCGCGCCCCGGTCCCGGAGTGCTTGGGGCCCTGCCTCTGCAAGGTGGGTGGATCATTCAGTTGAAATCCCAACTCGCCAAGTTGCGGCCGCTGCTTCATGCGTTGCTGCTGTTTGGTCCGACATTGGTTTTTGCGTGGCTCGTCGGCCGCAAACCGGCCATGGCTTTGGCATTTGCCCTGGCAATCTCGATCGAGGCCGCCCAACTTGCATTCGGCTACGGATTTGATCTGATGGATGTGTTTGACCTGGCCAGCGATTCTCTTGGAATCGCGGCGGCACTCTGGGTTCATCGGAAACTGCAAGCGAGGTTTGGGGTGCCACCCGCTGATCATTGACTTGGCCGGTGGATCTCGCGTCGAGCCCGGTCTTCATCGCCGCGAGACGCCGGCGTCATGTCGCTTCCATTTGCCAAGCCGTTCTTCCCAGCCGTCGTTTGCCGCAGTCCAAACCAGCGGGAATCGTCGGATCCCATCGATCCACGCGGCCGCGACGCCATACACCACAGCCAGTGAAAATGCCCGCAAATCGCCTGATTGCCTGCGCTTGAGCCATACCATGTTGCGGACCTTGTAATAGAGCTTCCAGTCTGGCAGATTCCGCTCGAAGAAAAAATGTTTTCCCAGGATTTGCCAGTGGATGAGGTGATCAGGACCAGGATGATCCATCAGCGCGTCTCGCACACCCACGAATGGAAAACCCTCCAGTCCGATTCGCCAGGGATATTCCTCATCCTCACCACGGATGAACAAAGCTCCGTTCACCGCACCCACCCGCTGGTGGACCTGCTTGGAAATCAGGGCTCCGGTCCATGACGACTTGCTCGGGATGAGGACTCCTTCCGGCAGTTCGCCAAGGCCAAACGCAAGCTTCCAGCCGGATGCTCCGTCCACCCACATCGGCCATGTGAACTCGCCCGTTTTGGGATCGATCTGCAATGCATGACGCACTTCATGGGGATCCCACTGCCCATCCAGCAGAGCCTCCAGCGCGCTCCCACGCGGCCACGAATCATCATCCAGAATCCAAACCGCATCCGCGCCCCCGGCAAACGCCGTTTCCATCACCTCCCTAACCCCGCCGGCGTTGCCGAGATTTTCCGCCATCCGATGGACCCTCAACTCGAACGGCAGATCCTTCAGGTTTTCCAAAGCCGCCGCCGTCCCGTCGTTCGAAACATTGTCCGCCACCAGCACCCGCTCAGGCGGGCGCGTCTGCCGCGCCAAGGCCAGCACGCACGCCACCGCGGTCGGCGCACGGTTCATCGTCGCGAAGATCGCGGTCACAGAAAGAGGAGCGGTCATGGGATCGAGATCAGGAGCACAAGATCGGGCGGCACCGCCGCGAAGGTAGCGCGGCGCCGCCGGGGCCGCAGGCGAAAGAGCTGGGAACGAGCCGCCCGGAAAAAGCCGGAACGTCCAACCCCGGACCCAATCGTTCGCGATCCTTTCACCGGTTCCCCCGGCGGGGGAACCCTACCCAGGTAGGGCGGCACCGCCGGGGCCGCTGGCGAAAGAGATGAGAACGTGAGGTCCGGGAAGAGCCGGAACGTCTTCAGCCGGAAAACTCCGTTCACTATCCTTTCGCGCGGTTCCCCCGGCGGTGGAACCCTACCAGATAGGCTAGAGCCTCAACACCAATAACCAATAACCAATAACCAATAACTTCTCCCCCTTCGTCCGCCTTCGTCCGCCTCCCATACACGGCCCTCAAGAGGCCTTTCTTAAACCGGAAGACATGGTATAACAAACCATCCACCACAAGCTCAGGTTCTCATCCTTGAATGGCTTGATTCCATAAATCCGGCGGATCGTCCGGGGTTCCGCCGCCTGGCGCTGCATTCGGAGCACATTCTTCACATCGTCTTTCCCCAAACTTTTCTGGCTGATGCTCGCGTGATGCAAACGAAAGTCGGCAATCAGCCTCGGAATTGCCACGAAGCGCTTTCCCAAATGCGCCAGCCGCGCGTGATACTCGCCGTCCATGCAGAATCCGAATTGCTCATCCAGCAGATGGCCTTCGGCGATGGTCGTCTTCAGGCGATAAAAACACGCGGTCGAGCCGATGTAACATCCCTGCTGCACCAGAATCCGCCGATCGAAGGGGATCGCCGACATGCGCCGCATGAACTTCCCTTCGCCATCGATGTAATCCCAGCCCCCATGAATCACATCCGCCTCCGGATGTTTTTCTGCGAACTCCTTCACCGCTCTTAAAGCACCCGGCTTCAAACGATCATCCGCATTCAACCACATCACCCACCTGCCCTTGGCCCGACGGAAGCCTTTGTTGATCCCGTCGGTCATGCCCTTATCGGGCTCTTGGAAAAACGAAGCGTGGGGAAATCCTGCCACCACCGCCGCCGTGTCATCCTTCGATCCCGCGTCCATCACCAGATGCTCGAAAGTCACGCCGTCCTGCGAGGCCACGCTTTCCAAGCACTCGCCGATGTAATGGCCGTAGTTGTAACTCGCGGTGACGATGGTGAAGTGCATTGAGAGAAGTGCCGAGTGAGCAGTGATCAGTGAGCAGACAAGAGGAAGAGAAGACGCTGCGCGGTCTGAAGGTCTGAAGGTCTGAAGGTCTGAAGGTCTGAAGGTCTGAAGGTCTGAAGGTCTGAAGGTCTGAAGGTCTGAAGGTCGAAGGTCTGAAGGTCTGAAGGTCTGAAGGTCGGAGGTCGGAGGTCGGAGGTCGGAGGTCGGTGGTCGGTGGAGCTTCGCGCTGGGTCGTGCTCTTTCTTGGGATTTTTAGACTTTCCGCCCTTCGGACTTTTAGACTCTCGGCAAGATGAAGCGAAAAGCGGAGGTGGGGAGTGCGGGGAGGAAGACGCGGAGGAGGAGGGATTTTGAATTTTAAATTTTTGGCTATGAATGGGAGAAGATGTGCAAGAGCGGATACATCGTCAGATTGAGAAAGGGTCTATGGCAGTGCTGCGGTGGGCCGTGGTGGCTTGATCAGTTCGGGGTAGGTTCTTGCGAGAATGAGTTGCCGGAGTTCATGAGGGGGAAGATCTCCCGGGAAAGATGCCAGCATCATGCTACGAGCGGAATCGAACATACTGGAACCCATCTGAAGGCGTTCGGCCCCTGTCTTTTTCATCAGCATGTCTCGGAATTTCCGGTCCACGGCCTCGGAGGTATCGTTCATGGCAGCAGTGTGTCCAACTCGGATGACACGTCAAGTTGGAGCGCCCATCGGCGCAGGTATTCGATGTCGCAAGCTGAGGAGAGCAGGTTGATGACGTCCTGGCGCTGTGTCTGTGATTCGCTGTCCCTGGCCCAGTAAAGTTTGGAGAGAATCAGATCCTCCCGGGAAACGATCCACGTCTTGAAGTCGCCGATACTGACTTGCTGGCGACGTTCGAATTCCAACAATCGAAAGGCGTCGTTTTTACGACATACGAAATCCACCTTGATGATGGCTTCTTCGTGAATGGCATTGAACATGAAATCCTCTGCGACGGCACTGGCTACCGCTTCTTCGACAATCATGTAATCCGGAGTGAGTGCCCGGACGAACTCAGGCACGGAGCCACTCGGCAGGGTGATGACCAAGTCGATGTCCCGGGTCATTCGGGGCACGGCATAGTAGTTCATGGCCATGGAACCGGTGAGCATATAGGGCAATGAGAGTGAATCAAGACGTCCACTGATGTCCCTGAGGATGTCGATTTCTGTGAGCATGCGGGGGTGAATATGCTGAAGCTGCCTCGAAGGGGGAGGGCCCTACCCGGCGCGGTTCTGAGGTGGTGCGTGACGGTCACAGACGCGCCGCTACAGGAATCTCC